>NZ_JUEE01000143.1:0-28358 GCF_000802135.1 Desulfosporosinus sp. BICA1-9 | reverse complement strand
TGGCGGAGGCGAGGGGATTTGCACCCCTGTATCGAAGAGCTGCCACAAAAGCGTCTACGCGTGTGTCCTTTAATTTAAATTTCGCCAGTCTTGACTCCTAAAGGCCAGGATTCAGTTCAGGCTAGCTCGATAATCTTAGCTAATGTCTCCGAGCATTGACATTAGAGCGTCCTACTTAATTGACACCCTGGTTCTTCATCGTAGGTTCTGAAGGCAGGATGCTAGCGGCACTTAAGCAGCTAGAGCGTAATTGTTTTCGTTAACTATTAGGTCCACCGTTTAACGAGACCAGGTGGAATCTCGACGCGCAACCTTTGCCACCGCTTCCCCGAGCGAGTCTAGAACGCCCCCATGTAAAAGTTTCTACACGCATAGTATACCACATTTGCGAATAAAGAATAGGTGAATATCCATGGTATCTCTGCATTTTAGTGGAAATTCGCTAAAACCATTGTTCTTTATTAGTTCTTCTAAGCAGTAATATTAAAAACCTAAATTACTAAAATTTATGACTTTATCCGTTCTAGTAGTTTTTATTCCGTTCTCTAAGTGCTCGCTCAATATCGCGTTTACCCTCTTTTTCGGCTAGAGACTGACGCTTATCGTAATTTTTCTTCCCTTGCCCGACTCCTAATTCAACCTTAGCCATCCCTTTTTTCAAATACATCTTAGTCGGAATAAGGGTCAAGCCTTGAAGCTGTACTTTCCCGATTAACTTATTAATTTCTGAACGGTGCAATAATAATTTACGCGGCCGTAGTGGATCATGATTAAACCGATTACCCTGCTCATAAGGGCTGATATGCATTTGATGAACCCATACTTCGCCATTGGTTACACGTGCATAACTATCTTTCAGGTTGATCTTCCCGTTACGAATCGATTTTATTTCAGTCCCGGTAAGAACGATTCCAGCCTCGACTCTATCTTCAATAAAATAGTCGTGGAACGCTTTACGATTATCGGAAACGATTTTAATTCCCTCCGAAGGCATACGACTCCTCCTTTCACCAAGCGTTTAATTATACCATAAATTTCCTGTTCGTATCAAGCTATGTCTTAGATACTTTACATAACCCAACACTAATATATTCCACTTCTACTTCCACCTGCACTTCCATTAATTCAACTTCCCACTAAATTAAAGTTCCAACTCTATAGAAATTCCCTGCATTGCTTCAAGCCCATATCCTAGAAATTCCTCCAATGAAAGTCCTAATTCACTACAGGTGAGAATTTGTTGACGATCTGCTCCTTTGGCAAAGGCTTTTTGATCAAACTTTTTGCGTAGGAACGGGACATCTACTCCCGAGAGCTTTTTGTCCGGTCGAATCAGAGCTCCAGCGACGATAAGACCTGTCATCGGGTCAGTCGCATAAAGGGCTTTATCTAATAGGGAGATACGCGGTAAACCATGCCGCTCATTGTGAACCTTCACGGCATAGACAAGTTCTTGTGGCAAACCCATACTTTCTAATATTTCTGCGCCCTTTAAAGAGTGGACCTCCGGCTGCTCTTTGGTATCTTCATAATCGATGTCATGCAGAAGACCTGCCATTCCCCATAGATCTGGATCCTGATCAAAATGCTTAGCTAAACGAATCAGGACTATTTCTGTTGAAAGCATATGTTTTAATAAGTTCTTATTGTCTACATACTTGATTAACTCTGAATACGCTTCTTCCCGTGTCATCATTTCACAGCTTCCTCTCACATGATTGAATACTTTCTCAACTAAGATATTGACTCCTGCGGCATGAACTGCAAGAGAAATTCATGGACCTTTAACGCAACCTCTTCTCGCTCCCGTCCAAGAGTTAGGATATGCCCGGAGTTTTCCCAATAGTGGAGAATTGGGTTAACGTGCTGGATTTGCTTCTTAATGATTTGAACACTAACTGGGTTTACTGTAGAATCTTTTCTGCTTTGCATCAGTAAGGCTGGGCAGGTAATCGCAGAAAGTTTGCTGCGCACCTGACGAATCCCTCGGTTAAGGGAGATTAAGCCATCCACTGGAATCCGGTCATAGACGAAGCGCTCAAGGCCTGGTGCAGTCCCGGTCGCAGGAGCTGTTAATTTTCCTACAAACTTTACAAAGGGTCTTACAAGCGGAGCATAACGAGTTCTCCGATCGGCAAGCACCATGGGTGCATTCATGGTAACAATCCCGTCAATCAAACCAAGCGTCGCCAAATGAAGTGTTAGCAATCCCCCCATAGATAGGCCAACCCCGATTACAGTGTCACACGTCTCTCTTAGCTCTCTTACTCCGTCTTCGGCGTCTTTAGCCCAGTCTTCCCAGCGAGTCTTTGCCATCTGTTCTGGAGTCGTTCCGTGCCCCGAAAGGCGAATTCCATGGACCGTCCAACCAAACTTAGCCAGCCGTTCACCCAGCCAACGCATTTCCGAAGGAGCTCCCGAAAATCCATGAATGAGCAAGCACCCAACACGATTCCCCGAAAAATAAAAGGGTTCCACCAAGCGTCTTTGTGGTTCCACTCGAACATCCTCCCCTTAAACGATGTACGATATCCGAAATTCGTTTATTATGTAGCCAATAATTAAGTAAAATCGTTCAGCAAAACGACCATTGAGACTATTTTAGCGAAGGAGGGGTCTATCCCATAGAAGAGAGTCTGCACTTCACATTTTATCCAGAGAAGTATTAGAATCGAACAAAGAATAGCACAGAAGGACACCTCGTATGAAGTGCCCCTCCTTGATTTGGCTTTATTAGCGGAAAAGTAGAGTAAGAGCAGTAATCTATCATCTATTTACAATATACTATAAGTTGAAGAAGTACTCGAACTCTCTTACTAAGCAATCATAGCTAGACCCAAGGAACTCAGCAAAAAGACACCTGCTAAAACCCCCGTGAGTTTGGCGAATAATTCATCCATACCTTTCTTTTTACCAAAGATAGACTCGCCAGCGCCAGTAATAGCTCCAGATAATCCTGCACTTCTTCCAGACTGAAGTAATACAGCCGCAATCAGACCTAATGAACTGAGGATTAAAAGAATTACTAAAGCAATTTGCAAATAACTCACCCCCTAAGATAACCCATTGTCATATATCACTACAACCTTGTAAATTATCAATAGTTTTATTTTAGCACAAGTGCCCTTAAAACTCAATAAATCCCTGAATCTTGGGCTATCTACCAGTCCTATCTAGCTAACGCTTTTCGGCCACGATAAACTGCGCTATCCCCAAGTTCTTCCTCTATGCGCAGCAATTCGTTGTATTTGGCAACCCGTTCGGTCCGGGCTGGAGCACCTGTTTTGATCATGCCTGCATTGACTGCAACTGCAACATGAGCTAAGGTGACGTCTTCGGTCTCGCCGGATCGATGTGAGACGACTGACGTATAACCTGCCCGTTTGGCCATTTCGATGGCATCGAGAGTCTCGGTTAAGGTCCCGATCTGGTTAAGCTTGATAAGAATCGAGTTACCACATTTCTCCTTGATCCCGCGAGCCAAACGTTCTGGGTTCGTTACAAACAGATCATCCCCGACAAGCTGTACACGATCTCCCAAACGTTCAGTCATCTTGCGCCAGCCTTCCCAGTCCTCTTCGTCCAAGCCATCTTCTATAGAGACAATGGGATAACGCTTGATCAATCCCTCATAGAAATCAATCATTTCGTCCGAGGTCTTCTTAACCCCTTCTCCTGCTAAGTTATACATTCCATTTTCATAAAGTTCAGTGGCGGCTACATCCAGGGCCAATCCGATATCTTCACCAGGTTGATATCCTGCCCTTTGAATAGCGTCAACGATACACAAGAGCGCGTCTTCGTTAGATTCTAAGCTGGGTGCAAAACCACCTTCATCTCCGATTGCTGTAGCGAGAGATTTTTCCTTCAGGACGGCCTTCAGACTGTGGTATACCTCTGTTCCCATACGTAACGCTTCTGCAAAACTGGACGCCCCAACTGGCATGATCATAAATTCTTGAATATCCACATTATTATCAGCATGTTGGCCGCCGTTTAAAATATTCATCATAGGGACTGGAAGTTCTTTGGCATTTACCCCTCCTAAATATTGATAAAGAGGCAAGCCTAAGGATTCCGCAGCGGCTTTCGCTGTCGCCATGGATACTCCAAGAATCGCATTGGCTCCGAGTTTCCCTTTATTATCAGTGCCATCAATTTCCTTCAACAAATGATCTAACCCCGGTTGGTCATAAGGATTCAGTCCCTCTACTTCTGGGCTAATTAAAAGGTTGACATTTTCAACAGCTTTCAAGACCCCTTTGCCCATATAGCGGGTTTTATCTCCGTCCCTGAGTTCAACCGCTTCAAAAGCACCAGTGGAAGCGCCTGAAGGGACAGCTGCACGACCTATGGTTCCATCTGTAAGAACGACATCAACTTCTACGGTTGGATTCCCTCGAGAATCCAGGATCTCTCGTGCGTAAACATCTGTTATAAAGCTCATTAAAATTTCCCCCTTTATTCTAGAAAGACCCTATTTCAGGAGTCCTTACTTACTTACTTACTTACTTAAGCGCTGTTGGGCATATCAAGCAGTACATACTTGTCTGGTCTGTATAAAACTTAAGTCATGATTAACGATTTTCCGGTCATTTCCTCTGGTTTTGGAATATTGAGTAATTCAAGTAGAGTAGGTGCAACATCGCACAGAGCACCACCCTCACGTAGCTTCTGCCCTTTAAACCTATCATCGACAAGAATGAAGGGAATCCAATTTGTGGAGTGGGCTGTCAGAGGAAGTTCTGTCTTTGGATCTATCTTTTCCTCAGCATTCCCGTGATCAGCCGTAACGAGGAGGGTCCCATTCATTTTTTGGAGTTCCTCAACAATCTCACCCAAACATCGGTCCACCGTCTCCACCGCTTTGACGGTTGCCTCGAAGACACCCGTATGCCCAACCATATCCGGATTAGCAAAGTTAAGGATGATCACATCATAGGTATTTTTCCTTAGTTCTTCTAGGAGAGTTTGGGTCAATTCTGGGGCGCTCATCTCGGGCTGATGATTATAAGTCGCGACTTTTGGGGAAGGAATAAGGATTCGTTCCTCATTTGGATTAGCTTCTTCAATCCCACCATTAAAAAAGAAGGTCACATGTGCGTATTTTTCAGTTTCTGCAATCCGTAACTGTTTTAACCCATGTTGGGAAAGGACTTCTCCCAAGGTGTTTTTCAGGTTTTGTTGCGGGAACGCGACTGGTGCGCAGATTGTATCCTCGTACTGAGTCATACACACAAAGTGAACTCGCGGGTGGATGGGGCATTCAAACCCTGTAACCTCTTCGTCTACGAAGGCATGAGCGATTTGCCGCGCCCGATCTGAACGGAAGTTAAAGAAGAGTACGCTGTCACCCTCTTGAATGGGACCCACTGGTTTTTCGTCCTGATCAACAATCACCGTTGGAATCACGAATTCATCCGTCACACGCTGATCATAGGAACTCTCCAGCGCTGCTAAGGCACTAGCTGCGCTTTTTCCTTCGCCCAAAGCCAAGGCCTCGTAGCCCTTTTCTAAGCGTTCCCAGCGTTGATCTCGGTCCATTACGTAGTAACGGCCACTTACAGAGGCAATTTTACCAATTCCCAGTTCCCTAATTTTTTGTTCCAGTTGAGTGATATAAAGTTTGGCGCTCTGCGGCAAGACGTCGCGACCATCAAGAATAACGTGGATATACACTTCTTCTAATCCTTGTTTCTTTGCCATTTCCAGAAGGGCAAACAAGTGATCTATATGAGAATGAACTCCTCCATCAGAGAGTAAGCCCACAAGGTGGAAGGCCTTGTTGTGGAGGTGAGCATGATCCATCGCTTCGATTATGACGGGATTTGTAAATAAGGTATCATCTTTGATCGCTTTAAAGATTCGGGTTAATTCCTGATAGACTACCCGCCCAGCACCCATGTTCAGATGCCCAACTTCAGAATTTCCCATTTGACCGTCTGGTAATCCCACCGCTTCTCCTGATGCTTGGAGAAATGTGTGGGGGTAAGTTTTTTCCAAGCGTCGGAAGTTTGGCAAATTTGCTTGGGCGATGGCGTTTCCTTCGATTGCATCACGATGGCCCCAGCCATCTAAAATCATGAGAAGAAGTGGTTTGGCAACGTTCATTTGCTATTTTCCTTCCACGCGTGCAACCATGGGATTTGCGTTGAGAATGAGGTTGGCAAAACTGACAGGATCTAAGCTTGCCCCACCAACGAGTGCACCATCAACATCCGGCTCAGTCATGAGCTCGGCAATGTTATCTGCTTTGACACTTCCACCATAGAGAATGGGTACTTTCTCAGCAGCAAGTCCCATGAGGCCAGTCAATGTGGCACGAATCGAAGCACACATTTCTTGGGCATCTTTGCTGGAGGCAGTTTTCCCTGTCCCAATTGCCCAGATAGGTTCATAGGCGACAATAATTTTGCTTAAATCTTCAGTCGATAAGCCTGCTAGAGCACGAGAAACCTGCCCTTGGACCCTCTCTACTGCTTTTCCTTCTTCTCTAAGGTTCAAATTCTCCCCACAACAAACGATGGGGGTTAATCCCACAGCTAACGCTTTACTTACTTTCTTATTGATCTCTTCATCCGTTTCTCCAAACATCTCTCGACGTTCTGAGTGGCCAAGTATCACATATGTACACGCAACATCAAGCAGCATTTGAGCCGAGATTTCACCGGTATAAGCCCCTTGGTCTGCCCAAGCCATGTTTTGGGCACCTATATGCACAATGCTTTCTTCCAGTTCATTCTTTAGAGGATAAAGGGCCGTAAAAGGCGCACATAAGATAATATCGAGGTCAGTAACATCCTTTACCTCTTCTAAGAACTTCACTGCATAGTCTTCTGCTTCACTCACAGTTTTAAACATTTTCCAATTGCCGGCGATCACCGGTCGTCGATTTGCCATTCTATTTACCCTCCACTTTCTTATTCAAGGCGCGAGGTTCGATGCGCGACGGCGACATTCATACCTCTCAACCTTAACCTTTTACTTCGAGCCTCACATTTACCTTAGGTTCGAGGTTCTCCCGTGTCACCAAGCCCAAAGAGCACTTTCTAAATAAGCGCAAACACCCATTTCCCTCGAAGCCCACCCAGAAGGTGCGCTTTTCTGCAAAGTGGAGCGCATTAGTGAAGCCGCTCGTCCAGACGAGTGCCGACCTTCGCGCCTCCGTAGCGCGCTGCTGGGAATTGATCCATGACCCGAATAGGACGTTCGAGATTAGAACACCGCCATGGATGGCAAAGGTGTCGTGATGGACTGATGCCGCGGTGCCAAGGATGGCAAAGAGCGTCGTACATCCATCCCTAAGGTTCGGACGCGCTCGCGAACCGTCCAGCTCGTCAGCGGCGTAACGTGCCGACGCTTGGCAGAAAAGCGCTCCTCGGGCCTCGGGGGGCCAGGCCTCGGTTCAGGCCTCGGGTCCAGGCCTCGCTCTAGGTCCTCGGTCCTCACGCTCGAGCCAAGTTACGCCTCGTTCAACGCCGCAACCCCCGGCAACACCTTCCCTTCTAAAAACTCTAGAGAAGCGCCCCCCCCCGTTGAAATATGGGTCATGCGATCCGCGACATTCATTTTCTCCACGGCCGCTACAGAATCTCCGCCTCCCACAATCGTGATCCCCCCACAGGTCGCCACCGCCTGAGCAATCCGCTCGGTTCCTTTAGCAAAGGCATCCATTTCAAAAACACCCATAGGGCCGTTCCAGATAACAGTCCGAGCTGTCGAAATCTGAGTAGCAAACCTTTCCGCACTTGCCACCCCAATATCTAAGGCCATCTCACCGTCTTGAATTTCCGAGACATTCACCGTTCGATGAGCAGCATCTGCTTCAAAGGCTTGGGCAACGACTACATCGATCGGCAGTTCTAACTGAACTCCTTTTGCTTGTGCCTTTTCGATAAGCTGCTTAGCCAATTCCACTTTTTCTACTTCAAGAAGGGATTTACCGACCTTAAACCCTTGGGCTTTTAAGAAAGTATTTGCCATTCCACCCCCAATGATTAAGATGTCAACCTTATCGAGGAGATTTTCAATCACACCAATCTTATCGCTCACTTTGGCTCCGCCGATAATGGCCACAAAGGGGCGTTCCGGTCGTTCCAAAGCGTTGCCCATAAATTCAACTTCCTTTTGCATCAGTAAACCAGCTACAGCAGGAATATAGTGCGTAACCCCTTCAGTGGACGCATGAGCACGGTGAGCGGTTCCAAAGGCATCATTCACAAACAGCTCTGCCAACGACGCTAATTCTCGTGCAAAATCGGGGTTATTCTTCTCTTCTTCGGCATGGAAGCGGACATTTTCCAGCAGAAGAACCTCTCCATCCTGTAGCAAGCTAACCGCTTTCATGGCTGGATGTCCTATGCAATCCTCGGCGAGGGCCACATCTTGTCCTAGCAGCTCACTCAGATGCTTGGCGACGGGTGCTAGGGAGTAACTAGGATTCACTTGCCCTTTAGGTCGGCCCAGGTGAGACGCTAGAATGACTCGCGCTCCTTCTTTTACGAGATACTTGATCGTGGGCAGGGAGGCCCGTATTCGAGTATCATCTGTTATCAGACCTTGCTTATCTAGCGGAACATTGAAGTCTACCCGGACTAAGACTCGTTTTCCTCGTATCTCCACATCGTTAACACTTTTTTTGTTCACACGGAAAATCCCCTTTCACTTTGACACCAGGGTTCGGGATTAGATGAAAAATATACCTTAGTATACCGTAGAAATCAGCTTCTTACTCCCCCGAACATTAATTATTCCAATTAGCCCAACTTATACTAATTCTACACCAAGCTGTCTTTTCCTGCCCGAAAAAATTGTTCGTTGCTAGGATGTAGGAACCGAATTGAACCAGTTTTACAGAATACTAACGGTTCCTTCATAGATAACCCCGGTTAGTGCATCGACTGTAATCGTTTGACCTTCGAGAATTTTGCTCAAAGTATCTGGTAGCCCTATAATAGTTGGAATACCGTATTCTAAAGCTACAACGGCGGCATGGGAAGTTAGCCCGGGTTCCTCGACAACTAACGCACCGGCCTGGGCAATAAGCGGTACAAAACTGGCATCGGTTGCTCTAGCGACAAGAATATCACCATTATTAAATGTATCTTGCTCGGGTAACTGGATTTTCCGGGCGGTGCCTGTATAAAATTTTCTCCCTATGCCTGTTCCCTTCCCCAATATACTACCCACAACCTGAACCTTAATCATATTGGTTGTACCAACCTTACCTACTGGAACCCCTGCAGTAATCACGACAATATCCCCAGTTTGAATGTAGTCTTTGTTTAGTGCAGCAGTCACTGCTACTGACAATAATTGATCTGTTCCAGGGCTTTCCTGAACTACCATTGATTCAATCCCCCACTGTAAAGCGAGTTTTCGAGCAACCTCAGGAAAGGGAGTAGCCGCTACTATAAGAGCCTTGGGACGATATTTAGAAATCATCCGCGCAGTTATGCCGGATTGGGTGGGAGTTAAAATGGCCGTCGCGTTAAGGTCACGGGCGATGCTATAGCTAGCGTAGCTGATGGACTCCGCTACATTAAGATGAGGATGGCGAGTTGCCATAGTTTCTAAGAGCGTTGTTTCCGTGCGCTTGGCGATTTTATCCATCATGCGCACTGCCTCAACAGGAAATTGTCCGGCAGCTGTTTCGCCTGACAGCATAATGGCATCCGCTCCGTCCAATATGGCATTAGCCACATCACTAGCCTCCGCCCGCGTAGGCCGAGGTTGTCGAATCATGGAATCAAGCATTTGGGTGGCAACAATGACTGGCTTTCCTAGTAAATTGCATTTTCGAATTATTTCTTTCTGATAAACAGGGACTTCTTCAACCGGAACCTCAACTCCTAAGTCTCCGCGCGCAACCATCAATCCGTCGACAACTTCCAAAATAGAATCCAGATTCTTAATTCCCTCTTGGCTTTCTATTTTAGCAATGATTTGTACCGTTGCTCCCATTTCCTCAACAATTTGCCGCACCGCCAATATATCAGAAGCTTTACGAGTAAAGGAAGCCGCAATAAAATCTATTCCCTGGGTAACACCGAAACGCATATCTTCAATATCCTTTTCAGTCACACCGGGCAATTTAATCGAAATTCCAGGAACATTAACTCCCTTTTGCGATTTTAAGATACCACCATTACGCACCATCGTCTTAATCTCTTCTTGCTGTACCGACACAACTTCCAAATCCAGCTGTCCGTCGTCAATTAAAATATGCGTCCCCGGAACGACGTCTAGCCATAATTCTTTATAAGTTATTCCTACTCTTTCTGAAGAACCAAGAGCAGAGTTCGTATCCAAAATAAACTCTGCATCATTGGTAAGTGTGATTCCTAACTCCGGAACCATACCTGTCCGGATTTCTGGTCCTTTAGTATCAAGTAAGATCCCTAAATATTTCCCCACCTTCGCGGCTTCCTCTTTTAAAACAGACATTCGCGAACCATGTTCTTCATGGGTTCCATGGGAAAAATTCAATCGAGCAACATTCATCCCTGCCGTCAATAGCTGCTGGATTTTTTCTCTGGATTCGCTGGCTGGGCCAATCGTACAAATGATTTTTGTCCTTCTCATTTACAGTTACCTTCCTTATCCCATCCATAATATCCTGAGTTCTGGTTTCCACCTTAAATTCGGAGATTAGCGTTATAAAAACCTGAATATTATTAATCTACCATAACAATTATTTATTGAAGTTCATGTTCCACAAATGCCGCAAGCTTGTAGATACTGCATCTATCCCCTTTGATAAGGCAACCCTTACGTCCTCTTCAGTTCTCAATAGACCGCCTCCGAGAACTGGTATGCCCAAAGCTTCCTTCATTTCCTGAATTACAAAGTGAGGAACGGTCGCTGGTAAGATTTCAACCGCATTCGGTTTTACAGTGGATACCATCTTAATGCCTGTTTTAACCGACTCTGAATCCAATACAAACAAGCGCTGGATCACTACCATCCCTTCTTCTCTAGCAAATTTGACTAAGTTAGGTTTGGTCGTAACAAGACCACGCAGACCCATTCTCGCCAGTAGGTGTATCCCCGCTCTATCCTTACCCGCTCCTTCCAGCATATCGAGATGTACTAGTAAAACCTTATTATCAGCGTGAACCTTTTTCACAATGGAGGGTAGTACATTAATGTCTGCACCTAAAAGAAAGATAGTACCTATATTAGGATGGTGGATTGCTTCATTCAGATCCTCTACCCTGCGAATCGTTGCACCAATTTTCTTGTCTAACATAACGGTTTTCAAAAAATCCATTTTGCCATCCCCCTAGCGCCCGAATAAAAAGCCTCAATATTCGCTCTTATCAGCACTGTTATTATGCTATAAACCTTTCATGACAATCAGCTTGACTAAATCCAAAATGCGGTTGGAATAACCCCATTCATTATCATACCAAGTTAGCACTTTAACCATGTGCTCTCCCATCATCATCGTTGATAATCCATCGACGATGGAGCTGGCCGGGTTACCATTAAAGTCATGGGAAACGAGAGGTAATTCTGTATACTCCAGATATCCCTTTAATTTGCCCTCTGCCGCTTGGCGTAAGGTAGCGTTTATTTCTTCTTTGCTTGTTGACATGGTTAGATTAGCAACAAAATCAACCAAAGAAACATTCGGTGTAGGGACCCTGACAGCTAGTCCATTCATTTTGCCTACTAATTCTGGTATGACCAATGTAACTGCTTTGGCTGCACCCGTGGTCGTCGGAATCATGGATTGATAGGCCGCTCGAGATCTGCGCCAATCCGAATGCTCCAGGTCCAGAATACGTTGATCATTAGTGACTGAATGAGTCGTGGTCATCATCCCTTGCTCAATCCCAAAAGCATCCAATAAAACTTTGGCTACGGGAGCAAGACAGTTTGTTGTACAAGAAGCGTTAGAAATAATATGGTGCTTAAGCGGATCGTATTTATCATCGTTAACTCCCATGACAATAGTAATATCTTCGTTTTTAGCCGGAGCGGAAATGACGACTTTTTTGGCCCCAGCCGTTAGATGTTGAGCGGCGGCATCACGCTTCGTGAAACGTCCGGTTGACTCGATTACAATATCTACTCCCAGTTTACTCCAAGGCAAATCCAAAGGATTTCTCTCAGCTAAAATTTCAATACGTTTTCCATCGACAATCATCGTATTCGCATCAATTTCCACTGCATTAGGGAGAATTCCGTGAACCGAATCATACTTAAACAAATGAGCTAATAAATCCGGACTTCCTAAATCATTGATGGCCACCACTTCAAACGGAAGGGATTGCTTTAGGGCGGCTCGTAATGTAAGCCGACCAATTCTACCAAATCCATTAATTGCTACGCGTAAACTCATTTAAATAACCTCCTCTTAATTATCCCACTTTACTCACACGGGCACTACCTTGAATTAGGATAAAAAACACAACCTCTAATAAAGCACTTCCTATTGGAACCACCTATCAGAGGTTATCTCCCATACTCCTAACCCATTATCAAATTAATAATCCTATTATAATTACTTACTCGATTTACTCGATGTATCTCAACAGAAAAGCTAGTTTTTCATCAAAACTTTGATGAATTCCTTCATGTAAAAGGGTAAATCTAAAGGCTTTCTGCTGGATATAATATTTCCATCCACAACAACTGGTTCATCGATCCATATTCCGCCTGCATTGATCATATCATCTTTTATCCCTCGTGTGCTGGTTACCTGTTTGCCTTGTAAGATACCTGCAGAAACCAGCACCCAACCTGCATGACAGATATGACCGATCGGTCTACCCTGCTCATTCATGTATCTTACAATTTCTATGACTTCCGGAAATCTTCTTAACTTATCCGGTGCCCACCCTCCCGGAATAAGTAAAGCATTATATTCCTTGTAATTTATACCTATAAAAGAATACTCAGATGTTGCCGGGATACCGTATTTACCTATATACTTTTCATTTGCTTTTTCTCCGGCTAAGTGCGTAACTATATCTTCCTCCATCAACCTTAGAATTGGATACCAAAGTTCCAGGTCCTCAAAATTATGATCAATAAGACACAGCACCTTAATTTCTCTTTTCAAACGTTTCACTTCTTTCCTGATTAGGAGTGTAAGGCACCCACTGACTAGATTAGTGTTTTACCCCACCGATTTTGACACTTCTCTCACAATATCATAAACTTCTGTAGTTACTGGGACAAATCCTTTAATCGGCGAATTAGCCAAACTATCACGTCCTCGTGGAGTCGTGGCAAGTTCGGCAAAACCCTTCTGCAACCGAGCAATCGTTTCCTCATCAAAATGGGAATTAGCCGCTAAACAATCTTTCGGAATAGGCTCTGTCTCCGCTAAATAGATCAATTGCTCAATTGGCAAGTGATGTTTCTGCGCATCCTCAATCGCCTCTGAATAAGTTGCCCCTACTGCCACTTCAGATGCTAGCACGGACTCGATCACCCGATTATGACTGCCTAGAAAAACCGTCTCCTTCAGATCCCGATCAGGATTAATTCCCTCTCGACGCAACATCATTTGCGGATAAGCATATCCCGACGCTGATTTCTTATCGACAAAAGCCATTCGCTTCCCTTTGATATCGGAGAGTGATTTCACCCCAGAGCCCTTTTTAGTAATGATATAACCCTTATAGGTCGCACTCCCATTGACGACTGGGCTGACAAGGGGAATAATAGCGCCCCGGTTTGCAGCGTCGACATAGGCCAGCGGAGAAAACCAGGCAATATCCACAATACCCTCTAAAAGAATATCTGCAAGCGATGTGTAATCTGGCGTAATGATCACACGCGGAATATACCCCAAGTTTTCACAGAAACTTTCTATAGCTGGCAGATACATTTTTTTCATAGATTCTGGACTTAACGCCGGATTAATTCCGAAGATGAGTTCCTTCGGTTGCTTAAATAGCACAGCCTGCCGTTGCAAAACGTAAATATCCAAGTTAAGATTATCCGCTAATCCAGCAAGATGTTCATGGTTTTTGTCCTGTGTCCCCAAAAATTCAGAAATCCCCTCCAGCCCTTCGGACAAGGAATTAAACACTCCTGCTAAAACCTCAGTAGTTTGTGCTTGCTGGGTAAGAGAACTAAATAATTCATTATTTAACTCTGAAATCTCTTTAAAAGCATCCGTAATATGAAGCATACTTTGTTGTTCATGGCGGATACTTTCCTTAACCTCATTAATCTTTTTCGAGCTTTCCGTTGCTTCACCAGCAATCTTATGAATTCCCTCGGTAATACTGTTTGCGGTTCCTTGAATGTGCCGAGCAGATACCGTGCTATGGTCCGCTAATTTTCGAATCTCGTCGGCCACAATCGAAAAACTTTTCCCGGCCGAGCCTGCTCTAGCTGCTTCGATTGCCGCATTTAAGGCTAATAAATTCGTCTGTTTCGCAATATTAGTCATCTCTGTGACGAACTCCGAAATGCTTTCCGACAACTTTTTTAACACCATGACGGACTCTGCATAGTTTAAAACATCTTCACTAATTCGCTCCAACTGGAGATTGAGTTTATTCATCACCTTTTGGCCTTCATCTGCTTCGGTTTTTCGCGAGTACGCCAAATCAACCACAGTTTTTGAATTATCTTCTAACTGTCGTGCCAATCCCGCCAGTTCCTCAACCCCTGCAGATCCATTGAGTAACTCATCATGATTTTGCTTAATACTCTTAGCTAGATCTCTGGCTGCTGTCACATTTTCCTTAACGGTCCAGCTTACTTGATGGGCATTAAACCCGATCGTTTCTGCGATTGAAAGAATATCTATATTTTTCGTTAAATTATTTTCAGGAACTTTAAGAGTTTGATCTTCAGTGTCATCTTCTTTAGTCATGAATTTGCTAACATTGCTTTTCTTACCCCAATTGAAAATACTTAACACTCCTTTTCTCTCAAGGCTTGTTCAACTATATATACACGATATACACGCTTAATGCTTCAATGATCGTCTTGCTTTAACAAAATAATCAAGTCCAGAGATTATCGTCAACAACAAGGCAATATATAAAAATATCTGACCAACGGGAATATTCAAACTTCCAAATGGCCAATCTCGTAATAAAATCTCTGAAATTGCAATAATTTGTATGACCATTTTTGCTTTTCCCCATTTACTCGCACTTATAACAATGCCATCGGTTGCTAAAATGGCTCTCAACCCAGTCACAGCAAATTCTCGGCCCAAAATCACCCATGCAATCCACGCTGATACTTCGCCTAATTCAACGAGCGAAATCAAAGCGGCCGCAATCAAGAGTTTATCGGCCAAAGGGTCCATAAATTTGCCAAATACAGTAACTTGATGACGTTTTCTAGCTAAATATCCATCAAGACTATCCGTTATTGACGCTGCAATAAAAATAATAGCAGCGATAATGTTCTGATGAGGAAAAATGGGATACCCGTTTGGAAATTGTAAGAGCAAGAAAGCCATGAAAAAGGGCGTTAAAAGGATACGCGCTATGGTCAATCGATTGGGTAAATTCATTCAGCAACCTCTCCTATTCAGATAAATTTTCGATCTATAAAGGCTGACATATGCCTTATAAATTTAAAAATTTTAATAAAAAACAGGATCAGCTGAAATAAATCCGATTGACTGATCTGCCTTAGTAATTTAGTTTGGGCTCGATCCCCTTCAATAAACGTTTATAATTTGCGCGATGTCGTACGAAAATCAGCAGAGCACCCACAAAAACAAACACTTTGTAAGCGAAAGGGACCGGAGAAAAAACCGACATTAAAACAGCCGTTGCAGCCCCTAAGGTGGATGCAAGTGACACATAACGAGTTATTAGCGTGACAAGAACAAAAACAACAATAGCAACCAGGGATATCCATGGAACTAGAACCGTAATAACACCAAATCCCGTTGCGACACCCTTTCCTGTCGCCTTGAATCCAAAAAAAGGATTCCAATTATGTCCGATAATGGCCAATATCCCACCGCCTAAGCCCCCCCAAGGACCCCATAAATTTAAACAAAGTGCCGTTGCTAAGACACCCTTCAAGGTATCCCCCGCAAACACAGCCAAGCCATATTTAGCACCTAACAATCGAAAAGCATTCGTTGAGCCAATGTTGCCACTTCCCTGTAAACGAACATCCACGTGTCTGATACGTCCAGCTAAATAAGCAAACGGTATGGCTCCTAGGAAATAAGCAAAAAGTAATACCAAATACTTTAACATGCCCTTTAACCCTCCTCTTTTAAGCGCCAAGCTTCTTCATATCCTACCTCGTCTTGCGCGTAACTCTGGGATGAGAAGGAAACTTCCTCTAACTACCATAGGTTTGCTTCTTAGTTTATCAGTTTTCAGTGGAAAATCAATTCATCAACATCTAAATTGCTGATATTTTCTGAAAATTACCTCAGGTTCATCTTTGAGCACTTCTATATCTGACTCCAGAATCGGCGTCTTAACGTTTAGGAATAACATTATTAGTTTATAAGACGATACGCCTTGGCCAAAATGCGCACAGGATGCTCCGTAGGAATTCCCGTACCGTGCTGAATTTGCACTTTACACACACCACATTCCGTCGTCATTCCTTGGAAATCTCCGCGTCCTGCACCCACATTGATCGCTTCAAAGAGTGTACTCCCAATTTTCATCGCTTTGTCGTATTTTTCAGCTTTAAAGCCATAACTACCCGATAAGCCACAACAACCAGCATCAAGATTGCGGATTTTCACTCCAGGAATTAATCTCAAAATACGCAGCGCTGGTGTTCCGATTCCTTGTGCCTTTAAGTGGCAGGGGGAATGGTAACCGTAGGACGCCTTAACTTCCTGAAAGTCAAGAGGTAATTCCCCTTTTTCAGAGAGTTGCCACAGAAATTCGAATAAATCATACGACTGAGCTCCAATGAGCTGAGCCGATGTCGTCTGCAACTTTGGATAATCCTCTTTCAGCGTCAAACCGCAGCTCGTACAGGATGTAATAATCGGCATACCCGATTCCAGATAAGGTCGCATTAACTCCAAGTTATAAAGGCCGTTCTTATGTGCCTTCTCAAACTGACCGTTCGCCTCTAATGGTAAGCCACAGCAGTGAAAATCAGGTACTATAGTTCTATACCCAACATGCTCTAACACCTTGATCATGACCCGCCCTGTATCCGCTTCGTTATATCGCGTATAACAACCTGGAAAATAAACAACCTGTTTGCTAGCACTTGCTCCCATTTTTCCACCTTTGTCCACCTGCACCTCCAGAGGCTTTCCATAGGCTGGTAAAGGGCCACTCTTGCTGATTGACAGTGCTTTATCGAGCGCCAAGCGCACAAGTTTAATCTTCAAGACTTGGTTTGTCATAGTCGGCCATATGACCCCTAGTTTGCCAAGATATTCCGCCCGACCCAAAACATAACCTCTCAGGCGCAATTTCATACCCAACGTGTTTTTGTGTGGTGCTTTTCTAGCAGCTCTCCGGGCTTCAAGAATCATCTCCGTTATTTTGACACCGGATGGGCAAGTCACTTCACACGTCTTGCAATTAGAGCAATCATCCAAAGTTGTTTCACCTTGAATGATCTGACCTATACGAAAACGTTCCATATCCGGTCCTAACCCTTTCGGGCCAATAAAATGCGGGTTAACTTTGGCCACTGGACACTGAGCAGTACACACATTACATTTTTGACAAGCATCCAATCGCGCTGCCAATTCATCTCTTGAATCCACAGTCAAGGATCCTCCTTCCTTTCTAAAATGTTCTGTCCACTAAATTAATTCAGCTGCTGCGTAACCAGATGTAACCGAAACCCCTCCGCCACACCTTTGGGTCCAAGGATCCCAATGGGCAAGCATTCTTCCCACGACATGGACATTATCCCAAACCACTTGCCCACGTTCGGGATTAAGGGGACGCATAAATTCATCCGTTTCTACGCCGATCTGGGCAAACGGCTGAGGAGCAAAGAACTGGGGCTCACTCCACTCTTTCGGAACAAATAGGGGAAGATCAAAGACGCCTTCACGTATTGTTTTTCTTGCCATACCCACTTTGATTCCCCCACCTAAAAGCCCACCTGTCGCTAAGATAAACTTCTTGCCTTTCAAACGCAACGATTTACCCATACTGTGAACCATAATTTCTTGACACACCTTCGCCTGACTTTCGGACGTTGACTCTCCGTTTAAAGATATCGCACGAGCCCCGATCATCAATTCCCCTCCTAAATCGGTAAACATATGCTTTAGATATTCAGCGAAATAACGACCATGTGGGCTGGGCACAAATGAACTCATTTCCAATACCGGTAGAGAAAATTCATTCTTATAGGATTTTGTGCGTGAAGCATCAAAGTACTCCCTTACCAGACTGGGCAGAACCACGATAATCTTTCCTTGCGACCCGTCTGCTTCCCAATACTGTCTTTTAATCTCTTCAATTTCGTGGGTGAGAGCTCTCTGACCCTCTTCCGACCTCCAGATATTCGCATAATCAATGCTCGACACACTCTTACCCAGTCGGGTCCATTCCGCAAGAGCATCCACTTGCATCCTCTTCACACTCACCTGCCAGCCTGGAAATTCTCGAGCCATGTTAGCCACCACGATCTCCGGAAAGAAATCTTTCAATCCTTCGGGCACTAAAAGTACGAGTTCCCCTTGTTCCTGTCGATCCGGAAGAGCCATACTGCGCGGCATAAGGTCTCCTTGACGTACAGTTCCTAGAACCGTGAAAGCAAACTGTGGTGTGTCATTCACAACATACTCCGGACAGATCTCTTGGACGAAGCGTTTGCCCTGAGCTATCGCCTGTGAATCAAATAAGGTATAGGGGTGTTTCGGCAAATGACGCAAACGCTCGACATCTCCATAATCAAAAATCCCCGAGAAATAAAAGAGCGTTCCGACTCCTTCCGTGACTAAAAGCACCTTTTTGCCCCGTTGGGCGGCTCGAATTCCTGCTATCCAACCGGCTAAACCGCCCCCCACCACTACGGCATCCCACATCTCGTTCATCCCTCACTTTCTTCGGCCTTGAAATCCAGAACGTTCAAATACAAAGCTCGTGCTAATTCACTCTCACGAAGTTGCTCGCCCCAAAGAACTGGGGTTATCCCTCGCCAACGTTCGCCCAATAGGCTTTGATATTCTTTTACGGTTCTCTCCCAACCGCCGAACGCCTCCTGAATCATGGGGGTCGCTCGATAGGTACAATAAGCGCCTTGACACGTCCCCATTCCCAGCCGGGTCTGATGACGAAGATCGTCAAGCGAGTGGACCGCGAGATCTTGCAGGGCATGAAGAACTTCTGCTTGAGTGACCATTTCACATTCACATACAAATTGTCCCAACAGTGGTTGACGAGCTATAGCCTCAACGACGGATCCGGCTTGTTCGTTTAAACGTTCCATCATCTTGTCCGCAGCAATCGTTCCTAATAATTGACGTGCCTTATCCCAAACTTCTGTGGGGAGTTCATTTTGCAAGGGTTCTTCCGCGGTACGGCATACAGTATGCACCTCTAATTTAGCGGCAACCCAATCGGTAACTTTCTCTGCCATCAAACGATACGTCGTTAATTTACCACCCACGATACTAACGAGCCCGCGAACCCCGTCCATTTTTTCATGATCTATGAGTACAAAATTTCGGCTAATCCCTCGCCCTTCATGGTCTGAGGCGTCTACACTTTCATACAAAGGGCGAATGCCGGCGAACGCCCGAACAATACGGTGTTGTTCAATCTCTTCCACTAAGTTTTGGCCCATTTCGATCAAATGCGCTACATCTTGTTCATCAACCTTATGATCATCCGGCGATTCTACCTTATGTGAAGTCGTCCCAAAAATAGTCACGGTTTCATGCGGTACAAAAATCTCACCATCGCCCGGTGTCCGCAAACGGTTAATCACTCGATTAAACAACCGCTTGTTGAACACAAGTAGAGAACCTTTGTTTTTTAGAATGTGCACGTCAAAGCCAGACATTGCCGCAATCTCAGAAGACCAAGGCCCCGCGGCATTCACCACAATTTTGCTACGGACCAGTAGCGTTTCACCGGTGATGAAATCTTCCGCATAGACTCCCTTAACTTGCCTATTTTCTAACCAGAGCGACTTAACCTTACAGTACGTTCGATAATTTCCTCCATATTTTTCTGCGGATTTCACGTTCGCCCATAGCAGTTTAAAACCATCCACAGTAGCATCTGGCACTTCGAAAACCCGTGTCGCCTGTCGTGTCAACAACGGTTCGAGCCGAAACGCCTCTTCAAGAGGAATCTCCTTAACGGTTATTCCCGTTTGTGCGCACCCCTTGAGCCACAACTGCAAATAGTTTGGATCATCCCCCTTTAAATATATAAACCAACCCGAAGTATCTTTAATGCAATGTGCTGCAATATGTTTCAAAATCCTATTTTCCTCGATACACTCTTGCGCTGCTTTATCATCTTTGACCGCGTAACGCCCGCCACTGTGCAATAGGCCGTGGAAGCGTGAACTTGTCCCATGGGCCAAATCTCCTTGTTCTAACAAGAGGGCTGGTATTCCACGCAGACTAAGATCTCGCAATATGCCAACCCCTGTCGCTCCCCCTCCAATTACTACAACGTGGGTATCAATCTCACGCATCTGTATTACCTCCTTGCCCGAAATTAGGAACCACCAAAGAAACCGTTGTTTCGCAATGGCCTCTTTGGTGGCTTCACTTATTCTCCGAGCCGCCTTATATGATTTTTCCCCGTCCATCAATAGCCTACTAAGTCATATTCCAGAGAGATTGCCGACTCACGGACACCCCATCAAATCCGTTCGCTAGAGCCAACTCTATATCTTTTTCCGTACGCATTAGTCCTCCCCCAAGAAGCGGACGATCCGTAACTCTTTTGAACTCACTAATCACATTTTCAGGGACGACCGCTGGAAGAATTTCAATAGCATCTGGTGAATTTTTTTCCATTTGCCTCAAACCCGTAGCCAGCGATTCAGAGTCAAGTAAAAACAACCTTTGAATAGTTAAAAGACCATTGTCCTTCGCATAATTTAATAATCGAGACTTTACAGAGACAATCCCATGCAAACCAAACTTTTTCAGAAAACGAATTCCTTCAGCATCTCTTCCTATTCCTTCCAGTAAATCCACATGCATAAATACTAACTTCTCCGGATGTTTCGCGCGAACCCGCTGAATTTCCGGCAGTTCGTTGATACTCCCACCTAAAACGATAACAATTGAAGCACGACTCAAGGGCAACAAACGCGAAATATCACTAATGTGTTTGACTGCTGGAAGAATTCGGCCATGTGCTAGGCCTTGCCTAATATTCATCTTGCCTTCCCTTCATTCCCTAGTGTAACCGAAGACCTACCTTTGATTACACCGATCAGTAAATGATCACTTTAGCATTTCACGGTATTGGTCTTGAGATGTAATTTATCGATCTTTCTGCGAATTATTATAACACCCCTGAAGATCTTGGCAATTATAAGGGTACCCAATTTTCTGACGTATTATCGTGTTACCCAAGGCCCTTCTCGATGAAAGCTTACTTCCTACTTAGTCTTCTTCCCAGTCTTTGGACCGCTCGACCGCTTTCAACCATCCCTTATAAAGTTTCGCTCTGTTCTCTTCTTCCATCTCTGGCTCAAAACGCCGATCGAGCAACCAACGACTTGCTAATTCTTCTTTACTCTTCCAAAAGCCAACCGCTAAACCTGCGAGGTAGGCAGCTCCTAGGGCGGTCGTCTCAATGATTTCAGGCCTGTCAACCCGAGTTCCTAGAATATCTGCTTGGAACTGCATCAGCAAATTATTGGCTACAGCACCTCCGTCAACTCTCAACGACTTTAAGGAAATTCCAGAATCGGCCTCCATGGAACCTAAAACATCTTTGGTTTGATAAGCTAGGGAATCCAGAGCCGCACGAATAATATGGGATTTTGTTGTTCCCCGAGTCAGGCCAAAAATGCCTCCCCTAGCGCGCATATCCCAATAAGGAGCACCCAAGCCAACAAAAGCTGGAACAAAATAAACTCCATCCGTATCTTTGACCTTTTTAGCAAAATACTCGGAATCTGGTGCAACATCAATCATTTTTAGACCGTCGCGCAACCACTGAATCGCTGCACCCGCAATAAAGATACTGCCTTCTAAGGCGTATTCCACCTTGCCATCAATCCCCCACGCAATGGTGGTCACCAATCCATGTCTCGAGGTGTGTATTTTGCTACCCGTATTCATGAGCATAAAGCAACCTGTTCCATAGGTATTTTTAGCATCCCCTGGCTCATAGCACGCTTGACCAAACAAAGCTGCTTGCTGATCACCAGCCACACCTGCGATAGGAATCTCATAACCCAAGAATACCCCTGCATCTGTGTTACCATAGACTTCGCTAGAATTGTGTACCTCGGGCAACATTCCTTGTGGTACGTCAAGCATTTTCAACAATTCTTTATCCCAATGCAATTCGCGAATGTTAAACATCATGGTTCGGGAGGCATTCGAATAATCCGTAACATGTACTTTTCCGCCGGTGAGTTTCCATATTAACCAGGTATCCGTCGTTCCAAACAGTAACTCACCCTTTTCAGCTTTGGCACGAGCTCCTTCAACATTATCTAAAATCCACTTTACCTTCGTTCCAGAAAAATAGGCGTCAACTACGAGACCTGTTTTTTCTCGAACCATATCTTCATAACCCTTAGCCTTTAAATCGTCGCAAATGGCTGTTGTTCTGCGACACTGCCACACAATTGCGTTATACACAGGTTTACCTGTATTTTTATCCCAGACCACCGTCGTCTCACGCTGATTAGTAATCCCAATGGATGCGATCTCATCGACTTTAATGCCTGTTTTCGCAATGAGCTCTGCAATGACTCCATATTGTGTGCTCCAAATTTCCTCAGCATCATGCTCGACCCAGCCTGCCTTAGGGTAAATTTGAGTGAACTCTTTTTGCGTAACTCCCACAATCTTACTTTCCTGGTCAAAAAGGATTGCACGGCAACTGGTAGTACCTTGATCAAGGGCCATAACGTACTTTTTCATAAAATTACTCCACCTTTTCCTTTATTTTTAGGTTCAAACATTGACTATCCCATATAGACAATCTTGTACAGGAAAGCTCCTAAAACGCCGCCAATTATTGGACCTAGGACAGGCACCCAAGAGTATGCCCAATCTGACGATCCTTTCCCCGGAATAGGTAACAAAAAGTGGGCAATTCTAGGTCCTAAATCACGTGCTGGATTGATTGCATAACCCGTAGGTCCCCCGAAGGATACACCAAGTCCCCACACCAAGAAACCCCATAAAAGAGGATTGAGGCCACTAGTCACTGCAGCTTTCGAAATTCCAATAGAAAGTCCTACAAAGACCAAGACAAATGTACCTATGATTTCAGTCAACACGTTAGCAGGATAACTTCGAACTTCTGGTCCCGTACTAAAGACAGCCAATTTTAATCCTGGATCCGACGTTTCCGCCCATTGCTTCAGATAGGTAAAGTAAACTAGCACTGCGCCAATGAATGCTCCCAAGAGCTGGCCCGCAATATATGTTGGAACCTCTGCCCAAGCAAACAGCCCAATTGACGCTAACCCAATCGTTACGGCTGGGTTTAAGTGTGCTCCACTTATTGGACCCGTGGCATAAACTGCCAAGAGAACTCCAACTGCCCAGCCTAAAGTAATCATAAAGAAGCCCCCGTTATTCCCCTTAGTCTTGCTTAATACAACGTTTGCTACTACCCCAGTACCAAATAAAAGTATAATCATGGTACCTATCATTTCAGCTAAGAATTTCGCTGTCATCTAAAGACTCCTCCTAAATTTTATTTATTACACATATTTACAACTGTTCAAGTTCAATTTATGTCCCAATTCTCATGTTAAATATTAACTCCCCGCGCCTCCTTTCTTTACAGAGCTTAATCTTCCAACATAATTGGCCTCACCTCCCTTCTCACGTCCGGCATTCCCTAGTCCAATATCCATAACGAAAAATGGTCTAACCGGTTATTATTATCAGAATTTTCAAACTCATTTGGCGACAATAAAAGCCGAAGTATGCTAGTAATTCGTCATTTCGAATTACTAGCATAACTTCGGCTTCTCTAATACTCTAGCCTTTAATATATAATTATTTAAAGTTATCTCAGGGTCAATAAGATTAATGCATGTCTCTGATATCAGTATATTCTTTCTTTTCCACTATTTCAATACCCTTACACAATTAATTTTAGCTATTTCTCCTTCTTTATTTACCCAAACTTGGAAGGATAGCCCTTCTGAGCTCAATCCCTTTGATTCACTTTCAAGACACCCAATTCTATAAGTGGTCCTTCTCGCCATCACGGCACCTTGCCATCCATGGTCGTCGTCACCCCAGCTACGTTCCAAGCCCCAGCGACTTCCGAGAGAAGTCGCGAAACACGGAGCGAAGCCTTTACGAGAGTGGCTCGCCAAACTTGGCTCAAGCGCTTCCCACCCAAAGCGGGGCTGAGCACAGGGACGTGCGAAGCCGCCAACCGAGGCATGGTCCCCTCCCGCCATCCATGGCTCCAGCGACACTAGTCCATCCATGGACGTCGGGAACCCCGCCCGCTATCATCAAGCGCTTTAGCCTTAGTTTGGCCCACGACCGTAACGGCTGACCGAGTGTTTCGCGACTTCTCCGTCCCTCCCTAATATCGTTTCCTAACCGACGTCGCCGAAATTCCCAGTTCATCGCGGTACTTGGCGACAGTACGCCTAGAAATCTCCATATTTCTGGCCTTGAGAAGGTCAGCCAGCTTCTGATCCGAATAAGGACTTTTGGGATTTTCTGAAGAGATGATATCGCGCAAAGCAAGTTTGATCCCCAATCGGGGTACGGTGATGTCATTAACCAGGATAATAAATTCTCCTTCGATCTCTTCAATCACTACATCCGGGACGACATAGCGCACATCTCCTAGGCCCGAAAAACTGAGAGACAGATAAGCTGACCAAAATAGGTTATTGGACGGACGGAACGAGGCAAAAGGCTAACCGTCCTAGTCGCTAAAACGCCGGTGAACTTCAAATATCGGTTGTGTGCATGATGATTTTAGCCAAGGAGTGACTAAAACCGCATCCTCTCGACATCTTCCCGGAAATGAGCCATAATGTGCTGATAGACTGAACATGTGAGAGGATGTTTGAACTATGGTTAATAGCAAAGCTGTAATAAAGCATAATAAAGGACTCCACACTAGGGTCGCGGCGATGGTTGTTCAGAAATCTCAAGAGCTTCAAGAAAAATATAAGGTTTCATTATATTTCCACTACCAGAACCGAGAGAAGGTGTTAGCTAATAGTCTGATACCCCTTGTTTCATTGAGAATAAAAGCGGGCGACGAGTTGTGGGTATCAAGTAGCGGAGAAATGGCCGAAACAGCTATAGCAGAGATGGTAGAATTCCTGGAAAGCGACTTTTTAATTAGTGATGTTGATACCATCAACAAAGTGGATAATGTGCTGCAGAATAACTCTTTTACGGCTGAACATGTATTTAACAGCATGGCTAACGGATTACTAGTGATTGATGAAAATGATATAATCACTGTTTTTAATCCGGCGGCGGAAAAAATAATAGGTATTGCAGCTGCTGACGTTGTCGGAAAGAATGTTTATGAGAGCATTCCGGACACCAGGCTTCCATTAGTGAATAAAACCATGGTACCCGAATTGGGTTGCCGTCAGGTAATTAGTAACTCAGTTATCATAACGAATCGTACACCTATCATTGTCGAGGGACAATCCAAAGGCGCAGTTGCGATTTTTGAGGATATATCCTCTTTAGAAAACATTACGCATGAATTGCGCGAAGTAAAAGAGTTAAAGGAAAGGTTACATCTGATATTAGAGTCTGTACAAGACGGAATTTGCGTTGTTGATAAACTAGGATATATTACGTATGTTAATCCGGCTTATCTCAGGATTACGCAAATACCTATCGAAAAACTGGTAGGGCAAAATATAGCCCGGCTTGCGCCGAGAGGGTCAAGGTCCAAAGCCTTGGTCACGGGTAAACCTGTATTGGGCAATATCTGCTGTAAACCAAACGGACAAACAATCGTTTCTAACGTAAATCCTATTATCGTTGACGGTGAATTAGCTGGAGTTGTTTCGGTAATAAAAAAAATTTCCGAAGTTCAGGCTGTGATGGATAAACTCAATGAAGTCACCGCCCGGGCAGAATACCTAGAACAAGAGCTGAGGAGGACTAGAAAACCTGTCAAAGCTTTTGATAAATTTATTGGTAGGAGCGGGAAGGTTTTGGACGCTCTGGCTGTAGCCGCCAAGGCTGCAGAAGGTCATGCCACTGTTTTAATTCGTGGCGAAAGTGGGACAGGCAAAGAACTGGTTGCTGAGGGGATCCATTTTGCGAGCAGGCGCGTGAATGGACCTTTCATCCGTGTAAACTGCGCAGCTATACCTGTATCTTTGCTGGAAAGTGAACTCTTCGGGCATGAGAAAGGAGCTTTCACCGGCGCTCTCAGGAGAAAACTGGGGAATTTTGAACTGGCTGACAAAGGAACAATTTTCCTTGATGAAATTGGGGATATGGAAAAAAATATGCAGGCTAAAATTCTAAGAGTTCTTCAGAAAAAGGAGTTTCAGCGGGTTGGTGGCGAGGAGATGATTTCTGTTGACGTGAAAATCATTGCTGCAACTCACCGGGATCTGGAGAAAATGGTCTTAGACGGGGGATTCCGCGAAGATTTGTACTATCGGTTAAATATCATTCCTATTATTTTACCCCCTTTGCGTGAACGTAAGGAAGATATCCCTTTATTGGTTGAGTACTTTTTCAACAAGATGTGCAGCGAGTTAGGCAAGAAAGTAAAAGGCCTAAGACAGGATGCTTTGGAAGTGCTCATGAGGTATCGGTGGCCAGGTAATGTCCGGGAACTGGAAAACATTATGGAGCGCGTTATTACGTTAACTGAGGAACCATATATTGGAGTAGATGCTCTGCCCACCTATCTACGTGAAGAATTAATTGGCGGAACTGATTTTTCCGCGCTGTTTACTGCTGATGAAACGATTTTGCCCTGGGATGCGTATGAGAAAACGATTATAAATATGGCACTGAAAAAGTACGGTAGTTTTAACAAGGCAGCGAAGGTTCTTGGGCTTACACATAAAACTGTTGCCGCTAAAGCACGAAAGTATAATCTCGAAAAATCGGTTACTTGGGAAAAAAAGATGATTATTGGTAAAAAGTATCAGGCACAAGAGCTATTCTGATACTTTTTACCAAGCAACTAAATATGACTCCCTCTCTCAACCCAGTAAAACATACCTTTTTTCGGTTTGGCATGATTCTTGCTATTGAGTATGTCAAGTCGAAAGGAGGGAATAGGCAGGTATACCGACGATAAAAAGTTTATGGGAGAGAGGTGGACGAAAAAGAAAGAAGATGCTGTATAGGCGAACATACTCTAAGGGTCATAGAGAGCTAATGGCAAAAACTAAAAATAAGTGGAATACATGACAGAAATATTAGGAACAGCGATTGTGATCTGCAGGCGTGATTGAAACAGATTCAGAATCGATTAAAGGAATGGGGGAAGAATGTAATGAAAAAGGTGATTAACAATCCTGATCAAGTTGTAGAGGAAATGCTTGAGGGTGTCGTTCTGGCTCATCCGCAATATGTAAAACGGGTAAAAGGCTTCAGTGTTTTGACACGGGCAAACAGCCCTTCTCCTAAAGTCGCTCTGGTAAGCGGTGGCGGCAGTGGCCATGAACCTTCGCACGGCGGTTTTGTCGGCCGCGGTATGCTCGACGGAGCAGTAGCCGGTGCGGTGTTTACTTCTCCTACTCCCGATCAGATACTTGAGGCTGTAAAAGCTGTAGACGGGGGCAAAGGTGTTCTATTGGTAATCAACCTTGGTTCCCGGAAAAAATTATACCTACACAAGTTTTTCAGTTAAAGTAGTGCTTTAGTTCATAAATATTGCATTTTTAAGCTTGTTTATTGCAATTCTTTGAAAGAATTCATTGTTTATCTCCTCACATGTAGGTATAATTATTTATACCTACATGTGAGGAGGAAGGTGCCTATGAGTTCTATTATAAGACAAAAGGTCGGTGACAAGATTTACCTTTACGAGTCGGTTTCTTTTCGGAATGCCGATGGCAAACCAAGAAATAAACGCATCCCTATTGGTAAGATCGATCCCGTAACCGGAAATCCGATTTATAAGCCTGAGTATCTAGCCGATATGGCTAAAAAAGGAACTCCTATTGAGATACCTACAACGACCATGATGTTTTCCATTGATGATATCCAGCATTCATCCATAAAAGATTATGGAGCCTTTTATCTGTTCCAGAGCATTGCGAAAAGCACC
>NZ_JUEE01000142.1:0-34253 GCF_000802135.1 Desulfosporosinus sp. BICA1-9 | reverse complement strand
CGATCTACAAAGGTTTCTAATAGATAGGGTTCTATCTCGTATAGGATCGGCCAATCATGTTTTAGATGTTTGATGGATAGAGCTATTATATGTGAAGCCAGATTTTTAACGTGCACCCACGGTAAAATAAGAAAGCGATTATTGTTTAAAACATGGGGTAAATATCGTTTGCGTTCTTCTGGGTTCCAGTCGATAAATGTATCCCTCACCCCAAGCCTATATGAAGCCTGGTTATAACTGATGGCAGCAATAGGGCGTTCATTAAACTACACAAGGTACTTTACTCGTGGTCCAATCGTTTTTTTATAACCCAGATAATGATATGATTCTACGAGATGGTTCCAGAGCGCTTCCAGCTCTGTGCGACTGACAAGTTCAATTTTTAGCGAGGTTATTATCTCAAGTATTTCTTCTACCAAGGGTCTATCATCGATAAAATAAAGAACGTTTTTTGGTTTCATGACAACTAATCCTTTCAGTTTTGAGGACAGAGTTATCCCTTTTATGTGTTATTATAACCCACCGAGTCCTCACTACTAAATGTAGCACATGAAATCCGTTTTGTCTATAATTTTAATTCACGCTGTAGTACTAGGGACTATTCCATTAATGCAAAGTTGGTAGCGCTATTAAGGGGTCGTTTAAGCGCACTTGGTATAAAAGTAGTAGCAGCGGAGGAATATGCGGCCCCTAATGTTATAACCTTTGAACTTACAAGACATCTCAGTTCTGAGGTGGTGGGAAAGAGACTGGAAAAGGAGGGCTATTATCTAAGCTATCGAAGCTCCTATCTGCTCAAGCGAAATTGGCTTCAGATTTGCTTGATGGGAGAGTATGATCAGAGGGTGATTGATGCCTTCCCGCCAATTTTAGCTTCTTGCTTGGCATAGGTTAAGCGGTTATGCTATATGGCAAAGAGTAAAGTGCTGTCAAATTTGGCACTCTATAAATCAGCATTCTTTTATTACTACTCTTTAATTTCGATCAAAATCATGGTATTATGCATAATAAAAGAATTCTTAGTAACTATTAAAATGCGCGACAAGGCCATAGACAAAGTGCTATGGCCTTATACATATTTTAAGGACGCGAAGGGTTATTGGTAACTTTCAGAATGCAGATAAGCATGGGAATAAGTAACTTATGGAGGCTGATATGGGATCACAAGCTGTAAAACGAATTTACGTGGAAAAAAAGCCGGGGTATGATATTGAAGCCCAGGGTATCTACAGCGACCTAATAGAAAATTTAGGAATCACAGGGTTGCAAGGCTTAAGAGTGATTAACCGCTATGATATTTCAGGAATTACGGAAGAGGAGTATGCCAAGTCCCGCCCGATTATTTTTGCCGAGCCTCCCCTAGATTTGGTGTATGACGAAAATTTCGAAGTTCCCCCTCAAGACCGAGTTTTTGCTATAGAATATCTGCCCGGTCAGTATGATCAGCGGGCAGATTCTGCTGCCCAGTGTGTCCAAATCCTAACTCAGAAAGAGCGGCCTATTATTGCTTTGGCAAAGCTTATCGTTTTAATGGGTCAATTATCCGAACAAGATTTCCAGAAAATTAAGGATTATTGCATTAACCCTGTTGAATCACGGGAAGCCGCTCTAGAAAAACCTGAGAGTTTAGACTTTGAACCTGTGATTCCAGCAGATGTTGAAATTATTGCTGGCTTTTCAGAGAAGACGCCTACTGAATTAAGATCGTTCTTTCAAAAAGCCGGTTTAGCGATGAGCTATGAGGATTTAGCATTTTGTCAGGGCTATTTTCGGGATACCGAAAAACGAAATCCGACGATCACAGAGATCCGAGTGATTGACACTTATTGGTCGGATCACTGTCGGCATACGACGTTTAATACCAAGATTGAAGAGGTTTCTTTTTCAGAGGGGGATTTTGCTGAGCCACTGAACACGGCTTATCAGGAATATCTCACATCACGGGGTTATGTCTATGGAGAAAACACATCAAATAGAGATGTCAGCCTCATGGACATAGGCGTCTTGGCGATGAAAGAGTTGAAGAAGAGAGGTCAATTACCCGACCTCGATGAATCCGATGAGATTAATGCCTGTAGTATTGTTGTGAATGTAGAGATTAACGGCCAAACTGAAGAATGGCTAGTGATGTTTAAAAATGAGACCCATAACCATCCTACGGAAATCGAACCCTTCGGTGGGGCGGCCACCTGTTTAGGGGGTGCCATTCGAGATCCCTTGTCAGGTCGTACCTATGTTTACCAAGCCATGCGTGTGACAGGAAGTGGTGATCCAAGGGCCAAGTTAGAGGATACTCTACCCGGAAAATTACCTCAGAGAAAGATCACAAGGGGTGCAGCCTTTGGTTATAGTTCCTATGGAAATCAAATTGGCCTGGCTACAGGGCAAGTAACGGAAGTCTATGATGAAGGCTTTGTAGCCAAACGCATGGAAATTGGAGCAGTGATCGCGGCAGCTCCTCGCAAAAACGTTGTACGCGAAGTCCCTGAACCGGGAGATATTGTGGTACTTGTCGGCGGGAGAACGGGTAGGGACGGGTGTGGTGGTGCAACTGGATCTTCTAAAGAGCACACCACAGAGTCTCTACTAACCTGTGGTGCGGAAGTACAAAAAGGAAATCCACCCACAGAACGGAAAATTCAAAGACTTTTCCGTAATCCAAACGTAAGTACACTGATCAAACGCTGCAACGATTTTGGTGCAGGCGGGGTATCAGTTGCTATCGGAGAATTAACGGATGGCTTAGAAATAAACTTAGATGCAGTTCCCAAAAAATACGAAGGTCTTGATGGAACAGAACTTGCGATCTCTGAATCTCAGGAGCGCATGGCAGTTGTTATTCGTGCTCATGATTTTGAGACTTTCGCCAAATATGCTGATGAGGAAAACTTGGAAGCAACGTTAGTGGCTAGGGTTAGTGCCAATCCTAGACTGACAATGTCTTGGCGAGGGCAGACAATTGTTGATCTCAGCCGAGAGTTTCTCAATACCAATGGGGTTAAGCAGACGATGAAAGTCGAGGTCACTCTGCCTGAGACTGGTCGAGACTACTTTAGTAAGCTGCCAGAAGCAGTGGAACAAAAAATAGCTGAAGAAAATCTAGAAAACAAAACGAGCGAAAGCCCCTTATTAAAAGAGGCTTGGCTGGCTAATCTAGCTGACTTAAACGTCTGTAGCCAAAAGGGGTTAGTGGAGAGGTTTGACAGTACGATCGGAATGTCTTCCGTTCTGATGCCCCTAGGTGGTAAATATCAGGTCACTCCAGCTGAAGGTATGGTGGCAAAGCTCCCGGTTTTATCAGGAGAAACGAATACGGCGACCATGATGACCTATGGCTATAATCCGCAATTAGCCACGTGGAGTCCATTTCATGGTGCCTTATATGCCGTTGTTGATGCGGTAACTAAGACAGTGGCCCTAGGTGGGGATTATCGCCAGGTTAGACTTACCCTACAGGAGTATTTCGAACGATTAGGAACTGACCCACAAAAATGGGGAAAACCCTTTAGTGCTTTGTTAGGGGCTTTTTATGCTCAGAAAAAACTGGGCATTCCAGCGATAGGTGGGAAAGACAGCATGTCTGGAACATTCATGGATCTGCACGTCCCTCCGACCTTGGTTGCCTTTGCAGTCAATCTGATCGAGGCGGATAAGGTTGTTTCCCAGGAGTTTAAAAAGTCCAGCAGTCAGGTTGTCTTAGTCAAAGCCATTCGGGATGACCATGAAGTTCCAAATTTTGAACAGCTAAGCAAAAACTATACTAAAATTAACGAGTTAATCCATTCCGGTTGCGTCCTAGCATCCTATACCGTAAGGATGGGAGGATTGGCAGCAGCTCTGAGTAAAATGTCGTTTGGCAATCGGATCGGGATGACCTTTAATAGTCCGATAGACATTAATAGTCTATTTTCGGTTGATTATGGTTCAATAGTCTTGGAAATAGCTGAAACGGTCGATTTAGCAGAGGAATTCGGCGATGTAGTATATCAGCTGCTGGGAGTTACCCAGGAAAAACCGGTTATTTCAGTTAATGGCGTCGAAGTAGAGCTGGATGATGCTTTACAGGCTTGGAAAAAGCCCCTGGAAAAAGTCTTTCCGACTGAAACGGAAAAGGTTGCTGAACCACAAAAAGTGAGCTACAACTTGAGGAATACTCAGGCACCGTCCACTAAAGTGGCTAAACCAAGAATCTTTATTCCAGTTTTTCCAGGTACTAATTGTGAATACGATTCGGCGAAAGCCTTTGAGAAAGCCGGCGGGCTGGTTGAAACTTTGGTGATTAGAAACCTGACGGCTACAGATGTAGAAGAATCTATCCAAGAGATGGTTAAGAAGATAAAACAGGCTCAAATCGTCATGCTTCCAGGAGGCTTCAGTGCCGGGGATGAACCAGACGGTTCGGGTAAATTCATTGCTACCATGTTCCGGAACCCCAGGATTAACGAAGCGGTGGCGGAACTTATGCAGCAACGGGATGGGTTGATGCTCGGAATTTGTAATGGATTTCAAGCGTTAATTAAACTCGGTCTCGTTCCCAACGGTGAAATTATTGATTTAACGGAGGATTCTCCCACCCTCACGTATAACAAAATCGGACGTCACGTTTCCTGTATGGTCGAAACCAAAGTCGTTTCCGTCTTATCCCCTTGGTTTAGCGGGGTGAAACTGGGGGACATTCATACCGTACCCATCTCACACGGAGAAGGACGGTTCGTGGCAAATCAAGCTGTGATTCAATCGTTGATTGCTAAGGGGCAGATTGCTACTCAATATGTCGATCTCGACGGTCAACCGAGCAATGATGTTATTTATACGCCCAATGGTGCTTACGAAGCGATCGAAGGAATTACCAGCCCTGATGGACGTATTTTAGGTAAAATGGCCCATTCTGAAAGGTCTGGTCTAGATATAGCCAAAAATGTCCCAGGGGATAAGTATCAACCGATTTTTACTGGCGGAGTTAATTATTTCAGAGGTTAAATACCGGAGTACTCGCGCCTTGCGCAGGTCTTTGTTTGCAGGGTTTTGGAAGTGCTTGTCGAATTCTAAATCCAAGAGGATTTTTATCCATATTAAAAACTCCCACTTCTCAAAGTGAGAGTTCATGATCTGCTGCGGTGGAGGGATTTTAGCTTCAACTAAAACGAGTTAACGACTAGAAATAGGAGATGAATTTCTTGAACACTAACTTTGAAAGCGCTATTGTAACAGAACAAGGAAAAAGTATTGCCGTTGTTTCCGTCCAGCCCACGGTATTCCAAAATTCGTTTAATGCCTCTATGGTTATCAAAGGATTGCTACCTGTCTTTAAAGGAATGCCAATTGTTCTCATGACCTTGGACCCCCAGGGAGCACCTGCTTATTTTGGCAGAGCGGACCTTATTCTCATCCTCGAAAATGTTAATATTAAAGAAGCTGCTTGGAAGCAAATAACTGCCGATATAGATTTAACGAATTCTTGCCCGATGAAAGAATCGGAAGAATCATAAACACCTAGGGTTGAGGGAAAAATGGACGTTTGGGCGAACTACCGCAAAATAGTACATGTAGATATGGATGCGTTCTATGCCTCTGTCGAGCAGCGCGATGATCATTGCTTACTGGGTAAACCTGTTGTGGTGGGAGGCAGACTTAACAGTCGGGGTGTGGTTTCTGCTGCATCTTATGAAGCGCGCAAATTTGGAATACACTCAGCAATGCCTCTGGCAGAGGCTGCCCGACGCTGTCCGTTTGCCGTTTTTTTACCAGTAAACGGAGAAAAATATCGAGAAGTATCCTTGCAAATTCGACAAATATTCTTGACGTATACTCCTATGGTGGAACCGCTATCTCTGGATGAAGCCTTTTTGGACGTTACAGGTTCTACAAGCTTATTTGGTCCTGCCGATACAATTGCTTTAACTATTAAACAGCGTATCCAGCAGGAACTAAACTTAACAGCTTCAGTTGGCTTAGCCTGTAATAAGTTTTTGGCAAAGCTGGCCTCAGACTTGAAAAAACCTGATGGTTTCGTGGTTGTTCGACCAGATAGGATTCAAGAGTTTCTTGACCCACTGCCAGTGGAACGGATCTGGGGAGTCGGAGAAAAGACTGCGGAGCAATTGCACTCTTATAATGTCAAAACAGTAAGGGATTTGCGTCGCTTGGAGTTGGGAAACTTAACCAGGCTGTTTGGAACTTCGGGAAGTCAACTTTATCACTTGGCCAAAGGGATTGACGATCGACCCGTGGAAAGCGACAGGGTGGTTAAATCCATCGGTCGAGAGACTACGTTTGCTGCAGATATTGCCGATATCGAGGTGTTGGAGACGACTTTGCTAGACTTGGCCGTTGATGTTGGTCGGAGCTTGCGTAAAGAGAATCTCAGAGGTAAAACGATCACCTTGAAAGTCAGATACGACGATTTTCGTACCTTAACTCGTTCTCGTACCTTACCGCGGGCTACGGATCTTGAAGACGTGATTTATCAAGAAGCCTGCAGCCTTTTAAGAGAGGTATCGCTTAAACAACCCCTCAGGTTAATTGGCGTGACCCTGCATAACCTGACTGATCAGATTGAAAACCAATTATCTTTGTTTGAAGAGTCCCAACAGGAACGTGAAAATCTCACTAAAGTTCTTGATTTAGTGAAAGAGAAATACGGCGAGAAGATTATTACCAGGGCTCGACTCCTGTGACTACTGTGTAAAACATGTATAGGCAATCTGCTTTAAGTAATGCAGATTGCCTATTTTTAAAAAGAAGATTTTTCCAATCGTCAGACCCACTTCAAGTGAGACTAGTTCCCAGTACTCTGCTTCGGTGGGGATAGACTCTCCCTTCGCTGCGAAGTGTACCTTTTGAGAATAGGCGGCTCGGTGAAACCAATCCTCAGCGCGATCGTATTCGTTAAGGGCCGTGCGCTTCGGCGATACTCTATCCTACGCTGGTAAGCCATTTCTTTAGGGATCGCGGCTTCGGCGATACTCTCCACTGGAGACTATCGTCAACGGAAGCTTTCGTCACCGAAGACTCGATGTTCTGCATAAGTCGCACGAGTTCACTTAAAGGGCTGTTATCTATTGCAAATAGATAACAGTGCGAAATATGTAGAAAGATGTCGGTAATTTCCTTGTCAGTAAACACAGTTATTATGCGTCTATAGCTAAGTAGGAAATAGAATAGAATGGTGGAATGGAATGGAAAGTGAATTAACAATCCATGAGCCAAGAGACAAGCAAAAAATTATAAAACCAGGTTGGGAGCGTGATATGGGTAGATTTTAAGAGGTGCAGCGTACTTAATGAAAAAAAGATAGAAGAGAGGAAGGTAGATAATATTATGAAGAAGAATTGGCATTCTAGCTTTGCCGTGATCGTTGTTGCTTTTTTACTAGCTCCCATGATTTCTGCTCCCGTCGCTATAGCCGGAGTAAGTGGGTTACCACAACCTGTAGAAAGTAGGTTATTAAAACCTATGGAGACTTTGGCGATACCTCAAGTCACCCTCGAAGAGGCTATTCTGATTGTTAAATCAAACTTCGATGTGCCCATTGAGTATACCGACTTTAACTCTACATACAACACTTACGATGATCGCCAAGTATGGGCCCTGCGTTGGAATGGAACGGCGGAACGACCAGGAGAGTTCGCTGCAGAAGTTAGTGCCATAAACGGAAATATTATAAGTATGAACTATTGGAAAAATGACACTCAAGTGGGCAATAGCCCGTCAATTCCGCCAATTACTAAATTGGCTGCCAGAGAAATTAGTAATAATTTACTGAAGCGTTTATTGGGCAAGCTTAGCGAGGACTTAAGACTTATTCCTAGTGATTCAGAGATTATGCCCTTGGACTACAGTCCTGTCAATTATAATTTACAATACCAGCGCCTTATTGATGGGGTGCCCTTTCTAAGCAATGGGGCCAATGTGCAGGTGTCCAGTACCGATGGGCACATCACTTCCTATAATCTCAACTGGAATGAAGTGAAGGCACCTGAGGGTAAGGGCGTGATCAACTCCACCCAGGCACAGCAAGCTTTCATTAAGGCACCTTTTTTTAAATTAGAATACTGGGTACCGTCTTCTTATAGACCGTTAGTTGCGGGACAAAAGCAGGTTGCTAAGCTTGTCTACCAATTGAGAGGGCAAAATGGAGGGGCAATCGATGCCTTTACAGGTGAACCCCTTCAGCTCAATCAGGGAGATTGGCTAATGACTGATTCATTCGGAACTGGAGGAATGGGGAACGCCAAGGAGGAAAGGGCAGGCTCAATCTCAGATGGAGCTCAAGTTTTAACCCCTCAGGAACAACTAGAAGTGGAACGCACTGCTAAGCTGCTTAAACGGGATGAGGCCATAGCTGCAGTACAGCGCTGGATTGAGATACCTGCTAACCTAACCCTACGTAGCGCAAATCTAGGTACTGACTGGCGTAGTGCAGACAAGCGTATTTGGAGCTTTAACTGGAACAGCATGGGATCCGACAAAGGGGATGGCACACCTCAATACCTAAGTGCTAGGGTCAGTGCCACAACTGGTGAGTTGTATGGTTTTGATATCTCTAATCAACCGAGCGGGAAGACTGAGGCAAAACTTGACCGCTTAGCAGCTCAGAATCTAGCTGAAGAGTTTCTAAAAAAAGTACAGCCCGATCGGTTTAGTCAAGTCGTGTTAAACACTGAAATCAATAACCAAATGGATAAAATAAGTCCGGAGCCATGGAATATACAGGCTTACTCTTACCACAGAGTTGTCAATGGGGTAGATTTCCCGGATAATGGCATGATTGTCAATGTAGATCCTGTCGCTGGTAAGGTCACGAGTTATGAACTCAACTGGTCAGAACATGAATTGTCAAGTGTTTCTGGAATTCTTAGTAAAGAACAGGCTGTAGAATCATTTCTGAAGGCACGTCCTCTGACTCTGAACTATGTTCGAATCTATTCCAATGGAATGCCAGGGGATTTGCGCTTGGTTTATCTTCCAGTTAGTCAAGACCGTAGTATTTCGATTTCCAATATATTAGATGCAAAAAGCGGAGAACTGCTTGATTACCAGGGCCTGCCCCTGGAAAAAGGGCCAAAACCTTATAATTTTACGGATCTTGAGGGAGTTAACGGTGCATCAGAGATTGCGGCCCTCGGGCAAGCGGGATTGTTTGGTGACTATGGAAACAGCTTTAAGCCGCTGGAGAAGATGAATTTGGGGTCGCTATTGCGGGCAATGTATCTCAACCGATTTGGTCAGTGGGGAAATACGGGCTTGACGGAGAGTGAGATTCTTAAAAAGGCTAAAGAGCAAGGCTGGTTGAAAGAGGAAATGCAACCTGGGGATCCAGTTTCTCGAGAAATCTTAGTTAAAGTCCTGTTACGCTATATTCAACTAGATAAGTTAGCTGAACTGAACGATATTTATCAGGTTAAGTTTCAAGATGCCGCTCAAATTAACCCGGATGCTTTAGGATTTTTTGCCTTAGCTAGCAGCACAGGAATACTCAAAGTGGAGGGTCAAGTGCTGGCTCCCTTGGAAACAGTAAGCCGAGCTGAGGCCGCAACCGCTCTCTTTAGGGCTTTGGGGTGGCGCAAATAGTTTATAGTTTATAGTTTATAGTTTATAGGCATTCATACTATTGAGCAGAAGACTTACGTAGTACAATATAAGGGTAGGTAATTCAAAATGCATGAATTACCTACCCTTATTTACGGTTATTTATAGTGTCGAACTGCAATAGTACAATGATCAATTTTCTCTCTGGATAGCTAGGTCCAATCTTAGTTGGGTGTTATGAAAACGTAGATTTAATTCATTAGATTATACAGTACACGTTGAAGGTATATTAATGCTATAATTTAAAGCAGGCTAGACTAGTATAAAAGAATAAGGGAGCGATGTCTCTTAATTATGCTAATCGACCCTAACCTTTAATCCGGATAATCTTTCCGAGGGTTGAACGAGAACCATTTGGTTAGATTGATTAAACTGGAACTGATAGGATTCTCCGGATGTTTGTCCAATAGCTGTTTTCCAGCTAAAGTTATTCATGGCCACACTTGGATCTCCACCCCCGTTAGGACCGCTTGTCCATGCCACGATAGCATCAGGATCAACCACACAAGGGGCTTCAAGCATGAGTGGGTTACCATCAGTTACTACGGCAACTTGTTGGGGTTGGTTTGAGGTATTGCTGAGAACGGTTGTTGCTAAGCCTTTTTGAGATAAAACTCCACTTCCTATAAAGCGGACATCGTATTTAAGTTCTAGGGGAAAAGCGAGAAGATTTTCACTCTCAACCGATAAGCAATCGCCAGGCTCAAGTTCAAAAACTGAAACATGATAAGCATTTTGCGCTAAATATATGATACCCGAACCTTCGACTGTCATCAGTTGAATATCTTCCCCGGTTAGTTTTCTTTTTGCCATGCCTAAGAGAGAACCCATAACTCCTCCCCCATTGTCTGGACCTAGCAACATCTTATCAAACTTAAAGTTTCCTTTAAAGGCAACCATTGCCCCTTTTTTAGCAATAAACTTATCCGTACCTTCAACCTTGCAGCTTAATTCTTCTTCTACATTAAATTTGAACAATTCAGCAGCCTCCTTTTCCTCGTGTGATTATTCCGCTCCACACTCAAATGATAGTTTAAAATATATATCAAAAGGACAAGAATTTCAACATCCCAGAGACTGAGATAAGCTGAAATAAGTTCTTGTCTATTACCAAAGAACCTAAGTTCCATGCTGCAGAAGATTTAAATTAGTTGAGATAACAAGTGTTCAAAAGCTGAGGAGTGAGTGTATTGACCAAGGATTTCAAATACGTTGGGAAGAGTTTTCCAATCCATGATGCACAGCAAAAAGTAAGTGGAGATTTGAAATATTTAAGTGATATGACGCTGCCAAATATGTTATACGCAAAACTACTCTTAAGTCCGATTGCCCATGGGCTAATTGCAAGCATTGATACAAGTAAAGCCGAAGCTCTCCCAGGGGTTATCGGGGTATTCACACATTTGAATACTCCCAGCAAAGCGTATAGTCGCTATCGAATTATACCTGACCAAGATTTTTGCTTAGAGGATGAACGTCTATTAACGGATAAAGTAAGATTTGTGGGAGATCGAGTTGCAGCTGTTGTGGCTACCAGTAAGGAAACTGCTAAGCAGGCTATAGCCCTTATTCAAGTGGAGTATGAGGCACTGCCTGTACTAAGTACTCCTGAGAAAGCGCTGCAGGAACAAGAAACGAAAATCCATCCTATGGGGAATTTGATCCATAAGTATGAATACAAACTAGGGGAGCAAGTTCTGCTTTCTGAGGATTGTGTTGTTGTTGAAACTTTAACCAGTACTCAGAAAATGCATCATGCAGCAATGGAAACGCATGTTTGTCTGGCAGATTTCGATAGTTCTGGAAAGTTGACGTTATGGGCAGCTTGTCAAGGTGCTTTTGGCGTTAGAACTATTGTCGCGGATTTGCTAGAATTGAGTTATAACAAAGTCAGAGTCATTAAAGTGCCCATGGGAGGTTCTTTCGGCGGAAGACAAGAAACCATCTTAGAACCGATTACTGCGTTTTTGGCTAAGGAGGTTAGGCGACCGGTCAAATTGACCTTAACCAGGGAAGAAACTATTATTTCTACGATGACTAGACCTGCCACGACCTCCAGAATAAGAACGAAGGTTACCATGGAAGGGATTCTTGCGGATTGTAGTGTAAATACCATTGTGGATGCCGGAGCCTATGCCACCAGTTCCATCGACAATACGTACGCAATGTCCAAAAAGATCTGTAAGTTATATAGAATCCCTTACTACGAACATTCGGGTAAGACAGTCTACACAAATACGCCTGTTGCCGGTGGAGCCCGAGGGTGGGGAGCGCCAGAAATAATGACTGCCCTTGAAATTCATATGGATGCGGTAGCCAAAAGCTTGAAAATGGATGTTGTGGAATTTAGACTCAAGAATCTTGTCCATCCCTATGACCTCGATAAAGCATCGCATATTTCGCTGGGCAATGCTCACGTGATTGAATGCCTAAAGAAAGGTGCTGCCGCCTTTTGCTGGAGTAAACGATACTATAGGGAACCCAATCCCAATCAAGCTAGAGTTCGCAAGGGAGTAGGATTGGCCTGTGCTGCTCATAAAAATGGTATGTACGGAGGCTTTCCTGAACATAGTACAATGACCCTTAAAATGAATGAGGACGGTAGTTTTATTCTTAATACAGGTCTTCATGAGTTAGGTTGTGGAACAATTACTTCGATCAAGCAGATCACTGCAGAAGTCTTAGATATTGAGCTAGATAAGATAACCGTCCTGGAAGCAGACACTGAATACGGTCCCTATGATTTCGGCTCTTATGGCAGTAGAGTAACTTATATTTGCGGTGCGTGCGCTTATGAAGTGGCCAAAAGGTTGAAAGAGATACTGTTGGAATGTGCAGCTCATAACTTACAGAAGCCTAAGCAATACTTAGCAGTAGAACAGGGAAGGGTTAAAATAATTGGCAACGAGTCGCAGTCGATGAGTTATCGCGCAATTGCTACGACCGCTAAAATTAAGGATAATATCGACATCGTTGTTACACACACCTATCATGGGACATCCAATCCAGGTGCCTATGCCGCGCATTTTGCCGAGGTTGCGGTAGATACTGAAACAGGACGAGTGAGGATTGTCGATTATCTGGCGGCACATGATATTGGGAAGGCCATAAATCCCGGGATGGTTGAAGGACAGATCCAAGGGGGCGTCCAAATGGGTATTGGATACGCTTTATATGAAGAACTTAGGATTGGTCGTGATGGCAGTATCCTGAACGGCAGTTTTAAGAACTATCATCTGCTTAATGCTCCCGATATGCCCACCGTCAAAACGCTTTTGATCGAGGAGGGTGGAGATGAAGGTCCCTTTGGCGCCAAGAGTATTGGGGAAATAGCCTTTGTTCCAGTCGCTGCGGCAGTAGTTAATGCAGTGAACAACGCCCTTGGGACCTCACTGTCAGAATTGCCACTTACTCCAGAAAAAATATTGGCGTCTCTGAAAAAGTAGCTTCAATACTTAAATTTAAGGGTGGAAATACGATGCAAATTGAGTTTAAACTCAACGGAAAAGAGTATAACATGGAAGTTAGTTCGACCCTAAGACTGGTCGATTTATTGAGAGAAGAACTGGGTCTAACAGGGACAAAAGAAGGGTGTGGCGAAGGTGAGTGCGGTTCTTGTACTGTGATCATGAATGGCAAAGCCGTAAACTCATGCCTAGTTCTTGCACTTCAAATTAGGGGTCAAGAAATCCTGACTATTGAAGCCTTAGAAAAGGATGGACAATTGGACAAACTACAACATTCCTTCATTCAGAATGGTGCGGTTCAATGTGGCTATTGCACACCGGGAATGTTAATGTCGGCCAAGGCACTGTTGATGACAAATCCCAATCCTACAGATGAAGAAATAAAAATATCTATTGCCGGTAATTTATGCCGCTGTACTGGGTATAACAAGATAGTCACAGCAATCAAAGAAGCAGCCGACGGCAAATATTGATCGTGTAAGGAGCATAATTACAATGAACTGTGATTTTGATCAGATTATCGATCGCAACAAGACGAGTTGTGTTAAATGGGATTTTAACCAACGTATCTTTGGGCGCGAGGACATTTTGCCATTATGGGTTGCTGATATGGACTTTCAAGCGCCTCAAGCAGTCGTAGAAGCCTTAGTAAACCGTGCCCAGCATGGAATATATGGTTATTCAAATAGTATGGACGGGTATTACGAGGCTCTGATCGACTGGATGAAGAACAGGCATGATTGGTTGATCGAACGAGAGTGGATAACCTTCAGCCCTGGAATTGTTCCCGCTTTAAATGAATTGGTACGGAGTTTGACCAAGGCTGGTGATAAAATCATCCTTCAATCCCCTGTCTATCCACCTTTTTTTCAAGCGATCAAAAATCACGGTCGTGAAGTGGTTAATAACCAACTTAGATTGGAAAACGGTCGCTATACTATGGACTTTACGGACTTGGAAGAGAAATTTGCCAGCGGAGTCAAAATGATGATTCTTTGCAGCCCCCATAATCCTGTTGGTCGTGTCTGGGATCGGGATGAACTTGATCGCTTAGGTCAGCTTTGTCTAGCTTATGATGTACTGGTTATCTCTGACGAAATTCATGGCGATCTAATTTTTGAGGGTTATCGTCATATTCCTTTTGCCTCGCTTTCCTCTGATTTGGCGCAACAATCAATTGTTTGTACTGCCCCAAGCAAGACCTTTAATTTAGCAGGTTTACAAACCTCGAACTTGATCATTCCCAACCCCAAGTATCGACAAGCGTTTCTCGCATCTCTGGACCTGACAGGGATTCATAATCCTAATGTGTTTGGCATAACAGCTTTAGAAGTAGCCTATCAGCAGGGCGCGGAATGGCTCAATCAGTTGATGCACTATCTTGAGGGAAATGTAGAATTCCTTATGTCGTTCCTTGCTCGAGAGCTGCCTCAGATAGGGTTGATAAAACCAGAAGGGACGTATTTGGTCTGGCTGGATTTTAGGAGTTTAGGGCTAGAACCCAAGGATTTGCATAAATTTTTGGTACACAAGGCTGGCGTTGGTTTGAATGCTGGCTATTTATTCGGCCCCGGTGGTGAAGGCTTTGCTCGACTTAATTTAGGCTGTTCCCGTGCGGTTCTTGAAGAAGGGTTAAGACGAATTAAAACTGCCGTTCAGGAGTTGGCTTAAGTCATCTCCTAGGCTATCTATTTAAACCTCGCCCCTCATATCAAAACTTCCAATCATATTCATATCGATACCTTAGTATAAATAGCCCCATCTTCTTTTTAAGAATTTGATTGCTCATTAATTTTAAGAAAAAAATTATAAAAAGCTTATAAAGCATACAAAAAAGCCTAAGCATTTGTTTTAATGCTAAGGCTTTTTTGTATGCCTTTTTGAGGGGCTGGCTGTTACGAATTTTAGTTTCTTACAGATCTTATATGAGATAGTGCACTACCACAAATAACACTCGTTTGTTTCGTCCCTTCCACTTTTCTGCTTCATGGCATGAGTATTTCTCCTTCGGTAAAACCAATCCTGAACGCGATAGTTTTCACCAAAGGTCGTGCTTACGATAGAATCAGACCCTGAAAAAATACTGGTAAATTTACGAATTACGCACCGATGAAGGCATTCTCCAATACATTATTAAAGAATGAGACGACAGGGGGGAACGCCAATTGAGCTATATTGTCGAGGTGCAGGAAGTTGGCATGAAGTATCAATCCCCCAATGGGGAAATAATTGCCTTAGAAAATATTAATTTTTATGTTCGGGAAGGAGAGTTTGTAAGCATTGTTGGTCCTAGCGGTTGTGGTAAATCCACCTTATTATCGATCATTTCGGGCTTGATGTCCTCAACCTCAGGATCTGTCATGATTTCTGGGGAAAAGGTCAGCGGAACTTCCAAAAAAATCGGCTATATGTTGCAAAAAGACCATCTTTTTGACTGGAGGACGATCTATCAAAACGTCATGCTTGGTCTTGAAATTAGAAACTCAATCACGCCAGAGGCGAAAGAGCGAGCTATTAAACTTCTTAAAACATATGGGTTATACGAATTTAAAGATAAATATCCAAACCAGCTATCCGGAGGGATGAGGCAAAGAGCGGCACTCATCCGAACTCTTGTGACGGATCCTCAAATTCTTTTACTAGATGAAGCTTTTTCGGCCTTAGACTTTCAGACGAGGCTAGTGGTTAACGACGATATCTACGCAATAATTAAAAAAGAAAATAAAACTGCGCTGCTGGTTACCCATGATATTAGCGAGAGCATCAGCATGGCTGACCGGGTCATTCTTTTGTCAAAACGACCGGGAACGGTAAAGAACATTTATGAAATTAAGTTTAAGAATACCAACAGGACCCCTTTATCCTCAAGGGATGCACCAGAGTTTAGGAACTATTTCCAGGAGATATGGAGGGGGCTTGATGTCCATGTCTAACTTAGAAGAAAGGGAATCTCCTAAGACTCAAGATACTGACATTTCTCAAGAACATAGGGTGTATTTGCAGCGGATCAGGATGGAAAAACTGTGGGTTCGGCTCATACAATTACTTATTCTAGCTTTTGCGCTAATATTTTGGGAAGTCTTTGCTAATGCCAAACTAGTTGACCCGTTTATTACCAGTCAGCCCTCAAGGGTATTAAAGACGATTCTGAGATTATATGAAGAGGGAGTGCTTTTTCATCACATAGGCATAACCTGTCTAGAAGCATTCGTCGGCTTTATCTTAGGAACGTTCTTGGGAACGATTATGGCAATTATCTTATGGTGGTCAGAGTTTTTATGTAAAATATTAGAACCCTATCTTGTGGTCCTGAACAGTTTGCCTAAAATAGCGCTCGGGCCGATCTTTATTGTTTGGATTGGAGCAGGTACTTCTGCAATTATAGTCATGACCTTGGCGATTTCACTGATTGTCACCATCTTGGAAGTTTTAGGTGGATTTTTAGCCATTGATGAGGAAAAGATTAAGCTCGTTCAGACGTTTGGTGGAACGAAATTTCAAGTCCTTACAAAAGTAGTACTGCCTGCTTCCTATCCAACCATTATCAATGCTCTAAAAATTAATGTCGGATTGTCTTGGGTGGGAGTCATTGTAGGAGAGTTTCTAGTCTCAAGAGCAGGTTTAGGTTACTTGATTGTGTATGGTGGGCAAGTTTTTAAATTGGACCTGGTTATGACCAGTGTCATTATTCTAGGTATAGCAGCGACCATTATGTATCAGGGGGTGGTTTATCTTGAAAGATTGCTTGTAAAAAACAAAGGCTAAAACCAGTAAACTGACAGATAAACAGCGCTTAGCAAAATAGTGTAAGAGGAGGGCCCATCATTATGAAGAAGAAAACCGTGCTAGTACTTATCGTGTTAGCCTTAGTACTGTCCTTAGTGTTATCAGGCTGTAGTAACCAGACCGCACTCACCAAGGTAAAACTATCCGAGGTCACCCACTCCATTTTCTATGCTCCACAGTATGTGGCTATGAGTCAAGGTTTTTTTAAGACTGAGGGACTCGATATAGAGCTTTCCAATGGTCAAGGCGCAGATAAAGTAATGACCGCTGTCTTATCTGGCCAGGTTGACATTGGTTTCGCCGGACCTGAAGCAAGTATTTACGTCTATAATGAAGGTAAAGCAGATAACAGTGTCGTATTCGCTCAACTTACGAATGGAGATGGAACCTTCCTCATGGGCAGAAACCCCGATCCCAATTTTAAATGGAGTGATCTCCAAGGGAAGAATATTATCGGAGGGCGTAAGGGGGGAATGCCAGCCATTGTCCTTCAATATGTCTTAAGTAAGAACAATCTAACGACTGGAAAGGATGTAGCTATCGATACCACGATGCAATTTGCTGCGATGCCAGGTGCCTTCATGGGAGGGCAAGGAGACTATGTCATTATCTTTGAGCCCACGGCCTCGAGCATGGAAAAAGAGGGTAAAGCCTATATCGTTGCTTCCTTAGGTAAGGAAAGTGGTGAAGTACCCTATACCGCTTATTTTGCTAAGAAGAGCACAATAGAGAAAAATCCCGAGCTCATTCAAAAGTTTACTAATGCAATCTATAAGGGACAACGTTGGGTAGCAAGTCATACTGCAGAGGAGATTGCCAAAGCCATCAAACCTCAATTCCCAGATGAAAACGATCAGATACTCGTGAGCGCAGTCAAACGGTATAAAGAACAGAATTCCTGGAAAACGGATCCTGTTCTAATCGAAAAGGATTTCTATCTTTTACAACAAATCATCAAGGATGCAGGGGAATTAAATAAGATCGCCCCCTACGAAAAAGTGGTCACAGGGAAATTCGGGGAAACGGCTATTAAGAACCTTAAATAATGAAACCAAAAAGATCAAGCTAAATGCTTGATCTTTTTTATTAGTAACTCCTCTTTCGCTGTGAGGGTTACCTTTCGAGAAAGGAGGGGAGCTATGATCAGATTAAATGGAGTCCAATTTTTACAAGGGAATGTGTCATGAGTTCATGCTGCCCTAGACGCCAGTGTTAGGTTTTATAGTGCATAGTGAGCCTCAGATTGCGGATGAACTAGTACAACGTTTACATAGGAAGCGTTAATAAGAATTAGAGAGTGGTAATTGCTGTCGAAATATGTCAGAATATTTAATTACAAAATTGTTAGAATCTTTTAATATCTTGCAGGAATATAGTCAATTGTCTTGAATACTACTAACTATTGAAAAAATTGTCCAGACCAATTTAATACCAATGGGTTACCTTGGACTAGTCGTGATTCACAACACTAGTTCGATTATCAGTTTTATCCCAGGAAACGTTTCAGAGAGGAGGTAACTACAGAATAAATTAGGAGTAATCCCGTGCATTAGGGCTCATATGACCCAACAGTTTTATCATTTAAGATCGTATGGTGGATTATTATCGAAGAGGAGGCTATCAAGTGTTTAAAATGAGAAAAAGCACATCACTGTTAGTATTAGTAACTTTTCTCGTGCTTTCACTAGTGATTTCTGGTTGCGGAACGACTGGTGCTTCATCAGACAGCCAAAAAGCGCCAAGTGATGCAAAGATCAAAATTGGTGTAGCGGGACCATTTACAGGAGCAATCGCTGAGACGGGAGCAACTATTAAGAATGCGGTCGAATTGGCAGCAGAACAAGTGAATAAATCAGGTGGAGTTAATGGTAAGCAAGTTGAATTAGTGATCGAAGACGATAAGGCAGATCCGAAGGAATCGGCATCCATCGCCAATAAATTTGCCGCCGATAAATCTATTTTAGGAGTAATTGCGAACTACACAAGTTCGACAACTCTTGCGGGGGCACCTATCTATAATAAGGTCGGATTGTCCCAGCTTTCCTACGGTTCAACTTCACCGGCTGTGACCAAAGCTGGACCATATACCTTTCGCGATATTACTACGGATGCCTACGACGGTGAATTTGTTGCCCAATGGACCATAGATGAAGGCTACAAGAACATAGCCATTCTGTACGAGAACGATGACTATGGTAAGGGTCTCGCCGATGTTTACAATAAAAAGGTGACATCCCTTGGAGCTAAGGTCGTAATGCAAGAGCCTTATAATCTGGGCGAAACAAAAGACTTCAGTGCAATCTTAACTAAAATGAAAAACAATAGCCCTGATGCCCTATTTATTGCAGGTCAATATAACGAAGCGGCTATGATTATAAAACAAGGCAAGCGTCTGGGCATTAATTATCCAGTCATAGGCTCAAACGGTCTTTATTCTGACGCTTTAATTAAACTCGGTGGTACAGATGTTGAAGGGTTGCTATGTATCGGTGCTTTTCATAGTTCTGCAGTTTATCCCGAAGCAAAGGCTTTCATTGATTCCTATAAGACCAAATGGGGAGCTGAGCCCGATATTTGGGCTGCTTTTGCCTATGATGCAGCTAACATTATGTTTTCAGCTGTAAAAAATGGTGGCGAAGATCGCAAGAAAATCAACGATTGGTTAACAACTATGAAGGATTTCAAAGGTGCTACTGGGACAACCACCTTTGATGAAAATGGGGACTGCATAAAACAACCGCTGAAACTTATTGTTAAGAATGGTAAATTCGAAATGTATAAGAAATAAATTCAAGGTTTAGACCAGCTGGAAAGAGGGGTAATTCCCTCTTCATCCAGCTGTTTAAGCAATTTCGAAGAGAGGTGTCCTATGTTTTTTCAGCAACTTGTCAACGGATTGACGGCAGGAAGTATGTATGCCCTGATTGCTCTGGGCTATACCATGGTCTACGGGATTTTAAAGATCATAAATTTTGCTCACGGGGACATCTTCATGATTGGTTCTTTTACTGGTCTTATCTTAGTCAAGCAGTTTCACATGAGTTTTATCCCAGCGATGTTACTATCGATGCTCATTGTAGCCATCTTAGGGATTATAGTAGAACGGATAGCTTATCGTCCACTCAGGCACTCGACTAGGTTGGGGCCCCTCTTAAGTGCCCTAGGTGTTTCCATTTTCCTAGTCAACTTTGCCCAATTGGCGTGGGGGACACAAACCCGATCTTTTCCTCCTTCGTTTACAATCAAAACGTTTAATTTTGGCGGCGTGATCCTAAGCAGTATTCAGATCTATGCTATGGTGGTTGCTATATTATTGATGCTTGGATTACACTTGTTTGTGCATAAGACTAAGATGGGGGTGGCAATGCGGGCTACTTCACACAACGTTAATACTGCTAGTCTGATGGGAATTAAAGTCGACAATGTCATTTCTGTAACGTTTGGTATCGGCTCGGCTTTGGCTGCAGCTGCCGGCATTTTGGTCGGACTTTATTATGATGCAGTGTACCCAGTGATGGGCTATACTGCTGGTCTTAAAGCGTTTACAGCCGCAGTGCTCGGTGGAATTGGAAGTATACCAGGGGCCATGCTGGGAGGGCTCTTGTTAGGTGTTTGTGAAAACTTGGGAGCAGCTTATCTGTCGATGGGGTACAGGGATGCTATTGCCTTCGGATTGCTGATTATCATCTTGCTGATCAAACCCACTGGTCTGCTAGGTAAAAATATTCAGCAGAAAGTGTAGGTGAAAAGGGTGTTAGGTGTAATCACTCAATTTGTTAGTCGTAAACAGGCTCCGATGATCTTACTTTTTGTATTAATAATTTTACCATTGGCCATTAAAAGCGATTATTTAATGCATGTACTGATTACAATTGGTCTTTATGTTGTACTCAGTCTTAGTCTTAATTTGGTTGCTGGATTTACTGGACAGCTGTCGATTGGTCACGCAGCGTTTTATGGAATTGGTGCTTACGTGACGGCCTTGCTAATGTTGAACTACAATGTACCGTATTGGGCGACAATCCCCATAAGTGGGATTATCACAGCCTTGTTTGGATTACTTTTGGGACTGCCAACTCTTCGCCTCCAAGGGGATTACCTAGCTATTGTTACTTTGGGTTTTGGTGAGATCGTTCGCTTAGTTTTTCTGAATTGGGATAGTGTAACCCGGGGTCCTATGGGGTTACCCGGCATTCCATCCCCAGAAATAGGAAGTTACATGTTTTTTTCTAAAATTCCCTTTTATTATTTGATACTAGTTATCTTGATTATTACGATACTCTTTATGGTTCGAGTTGCTGAATCTGAATTTGGCCTCAGCCTTATTGCGGTCAGTCACGACGAAGTAGCAGCGGAAGCAGTGGGAGTTCACACTACACGGGCTAAACTATTGGCCTTTACTTTTGCAGCTTTGTTCGCAGGGATAGCAGGAGGCTATTATGCTACTTATATTTCCTTCGTGAGTCCGGATTCCTTCACTTTTATGGATTCGGTTACCATTCTAGCTATGGTTGTTTTGGGTGGATTAGCTAGTATTCCAGGCGTAGTAATTGGGGCAATTGTTTTGGGTTTGGCACCAGAAGTGTTGCGTTTTATGGCGGATTACCGCATGTTATTGTATGGTGCTTTAATGGTAGGCATGATGATATTTAAACCAGAAGGTTTTTGGGGAGCTAATAAACGGGTTCGTAATGTAATCCTCAAAAATCTTGATAAAAGTCACCACCTGACGAAAAGGGGTGGAACAAATTGGCCGCACTAAAAATAATCGAAATGGAGAATGTCACTGTTCAGTTCGGTGGCATTATGGCTATCGATCACGTTAGCTTACATGCTAATCAGGGGGAGATACTGGCAATAATTGGACCAAACGGTGCTGGTAAAACGACTTTGTTTAATGTGCTCTCCGGTGTCTATCAAGTAACGACTGGCGAGGTAAGACTTAAAGGGAAATCAACTAAGAACCTTAAGGCCCATGTCCTAGTGGAAAGAGGTATCGCTCGAACCTTTCAGAACATTCGCTTGTTTCCCACGCTTACAGTGCTTGAAAATGTGATGATTGGTCACCATTGCCGCAGTAAAGAAGGAATGCTCGGAGTTTTATTCCATACTGGAAAAGTGAACGAGCAGAGAAGAAAGACTATAGATTACTGTAAGGAATTACTCTCTATTGTAGGATTAGACGATCAATTAGAAGAACTGGCGGCTAATCTACCTTATGGGAAACAACGTTTGCTTGAAATAGCGCGAGCTTTAGTGACTGAGTGTGAAGTATTATTGCTTGATGAACCTGCTGCCGGTATGAATAGTCAGGAGAGAGTGGAGTTGATGGATCTTATACGCCGTATCAGCAGGGAAATGAATAAGACAATTATTCTAATTGAGCATGATCTTGATCTAGTCATGGATATTTCCGAACGCATCGTCGTCTTAGATTATGGACGAAAGATTGCGGATGGGCTGCCAGATGCCATCCAAAATGATCCGAAAGTGATAGAGGCGTATATCGGAAGTAGTGACGATGAGGAGGATGGCGATGCTGTCACTAGAGAATGTTAGTGTGCGTTATGGAGTGATTCCTGCTTTAAAGGGTATATCACTCAATGTTAAGGCCGGTGAGGTTGTTGCCTTAATCGGTTCCAATGGAGCTGGTAAAACGACAACGTTAAAGGCTATATCCGGTTTACTTTGCTTAGCAGAGGGTACGATCAAGTTTGACGGCCATGACATTAGTAAATTAAAAGCAGATCAGATCGTAAAGCTTGGTATCATCCATGTTCCAGAAGGGCGTGGTATTTTCCCAAACTTAACAGTTTTAGAAAACCTGATGTTAGGAGCCTATGTTAGGAAAGATAAGCCCAAGATAGCCAGTGATTTGCAAAATGTCTTTGAAAAGTTTCCACGTTTATACGAACGCAAAGCACAATATGGCGGAACTCTTAGTGGTGGTGAACAACAGATGCTAGCGATTGGCCGGAGCATAATGGCATCACCCAAATTATTGTTGCTCGATGAGCCTTCCATGGGCTTGGCTCCAATCGTGGTAAAAGAGATATTCCGCACGATCAGGGAGATTAAGAAAACCGGTACAACTATTTTGTTGGTGGAGCAAAATGCCAACATGGCTTTGGCAAATGCTGACAGAGCTTACGTCTTGGAGACTGGTAAGATTGTCATAGAGGGAACTGCGAGTGAGCTGAGAGCGAACTTAGAAGTGAAACAGGCTTATCTGGGATCACACAAAAGAAAAGGAGTAGCATTATGAGTAGTGATACAAATGTAAGCTTCAAAGTTCCTAGTGGTACGAAGGAATTAATAGCCATAGTGCCTGTGCAGAACTTGATCGGCATATATAACCCAATGCCCTTACCGCCACTTGATCAGCCGATGGTCGTGATGAAGAAGGTCATTATGGACGGTTTGATTAAGACTGGTATAGCGGAAATCGCCACAACCGGCAAAAAAGTTGCCATTGGGGTAACCGACCGTACTAGGCTGACACCGAATAACGAAATCCTTCCTATTCTTTTGAGTGAACTTCATGCTTTGGGAATTAAAGATGCAAATGTCACAATTATTATCGGGACTGGTGTACATACACCGGATAGTAAGGAGGACATCGTAAAAAACCTTGGGGCAGAGATAGCAGACCGGATTGAAGTTCTCAATAATAGACCTTTTGAAAAGGTTCATATTGAGCTTGGTACGACAAGTTTTGGTACCCCCGTGCAGATCCATCATAAATTTGCCGATGCAGATATAAAAATTGTGACTGGAAATATTGTTCCTTGCTTGATGGCAGGCTGGACTGGCGGTGGAAAGACCGTACTGCCGGGCATCGTCAGTAAAGAAACTATCTACACAAATCATAAACTTTTTACGGATCAATTGGAAAAAGCCGGTAGAGGTTCAATGATCGGAGTACTGCCGCCGCAAAATATCGTGCGAGCGGATATAGAAGAGGCAGCAACGGTTGCTGGTTTACAAATGGTAGTTAATACCGTTCTTGATGAAGAGAATCAAATTGTAGGAATTTTAGCGGGAGAACATATAGAGGTACATAGAGATGGTGTCGCTGTATCTGGGCGTAGCCTGGAAGTTACTATCCATGAGAAAGCGGATATTGTAGTAGCTGGCGTCGGTTCTGCTGGGTTTGAAATCAGTCTTTATCAAGGTGCATCACGTGCGATTCAGGCTTTGGATAACATTATTAAACCCGGGGGAACAGTGATTGTGCCCTGCGAATGTCGAGAGGGCATTTACGAAGGTATATTGAAGCAAAAGTACGCAGATTGGATGAAGCAGATGCCGGATCCTGAAGAAATACGTGCTTTGACTAGAGATGATACCATGCCGCCAGAGGAAGGGGTAGTTCTCTACACATTTTCATGGCTCTTACACAAATTAAACTGTAAGATGGTGGTTGTAACGGACGGTATGACCCAAGAAGAACTGCGCGATGTTCATATGGGACATGCATCGACCTTGCAGCAGGCGATCGATGAGGCCTTGAAAGACCACGGACCACAGGCTCGCGTTACTGTCTTACCCTATGCAGGGAAGGTTATTCCTAAATTTGAATAAGAAAGAAGGAATAAGCCATTAATAAGAAAACTATAAAACAACCTTTTATGGACTTGTTCCCTTTGCCTACGGTGCTCGTGACTTCTCGAAACAAAGAAGATAGTAAGCCGAACATTATCAGCATAGCGTGGACGGGGATCCTTGCATCGGGACCTCAGCTTGTGGTATATATAAGTGTACGTCCAAAAGGAAGGTATTCGCATCAGTTAATTACTCAGTCAATGGAATACGTAATCAATATTCCCACGGCAGACCAAGCCCAAATTGTTGACTACTGTGGTCAGGTTTCAGGTAAAGATGTGGACAAATTCCAGGTGACGGGTCTGACGCCTATAGAAGCCTATAACAAATTAAGGGAGATTTTTAAGTTATGGATCTTACTCGCAAAAAACGTACTCGTCTATACGAAGAAGTAGCACAAAAGATTAGAAGTTTAATTCAAGATGGTACTTTAGCGAAGGGAGACCAGCTATTACCGGAAAGACAATTAGCCGAAACATTGGGCGTTAGCCGATCAGCAGTACGGGAGGCACTAACATCATTGGTGTCTCAAGGGTTGTTAGAGATTACACCCGGAAGCGGTGCTTATGTTAAAGAGGTAAATATTAATGATTTAATTGATCCTTTTGCCACCATAGTTCTTAAAGAGATAGACGGCATTTTCGACTTATTGGAAGCTAGGTTAGTGATGGAAACAGGCGCTGCACGCATTGCAGCTAAGCGTGCTGATCGTGCTGATCTCTACAATATGTGTGAGTTAGTACGCAATATGGAAAATGATGTGAAGGAAGGGCGGAATACCGATGAGTCGGACAGCGAGTTCCATTTTAGTGTAGTCCGCGCTACTCACAATCCAGTGCTGCAAAACTTAATGACCGTATTAATGGGGTTAATGAAAGAATACTATGGACCTAGCCGACAAAAACTTGTTGAACAGCAAGAAAATCGCCAGCTTTGGTCGCAGCAACATGGACGTGTTTACGAAGCCATAAAGATTGGCGATGCCGAAGCAGCTGCAGAAGCTGTCAGCGAGCACATTCATACATCAATTCAAGAGTTAAAGAAGTTACGAGGAGTTGAGGAGTAGTTTTGTTCTTGGCATCCTGATTAAATTCATCTGCTAAGGATGAGATATTTTTTTAATATTTTGGTCATACCAAGGGCTGCCATAAAAAATACCAATAGAACGTAATTACACTCTTAAATTGGAATGAAGTTTAAGTTGCTGCTTTCATGTTTGTGTTTTTATTAATAAGATGGTTGAATCACTAAATTTGAATTTACGGAGGGTAATATGGCTAAGAAATACGATTTGATGATTGTTGGTGGCGGGATCATGGCATCAAGTTTAGCGTACAACTTGCGCAAAGACGGATATACAGGTAGCCTTGTTATATTTGAAAAAGATCGGATGTATGAGTATTCTTCCACTCCCCGTAGTTATGGAGGAGTTCGGCATACCTTTAGTATTGAAGGGAATATACGATTGTCCCAACTTAGTATACAACTCTATGAGAAGTTTGAAAAAGAAATGGCCCTGGACGGAGATCCAGCCGTCATTGATTTTAAACAACATGGTTATCTGTATTTGGCTAATGATCAAGTACTATCCATGTTGAAAGAAAATATGAAATTACAAAAGAGCTTTGGCATAAATATACAGTTGTTAACTCCAGAAGAAATAAAATCCTTCGTGCCAGAACTGATCGTTGATGATTTAGCAGGTGCTGTTTTCGATGTGGCTGCTGGTAACATAGACCCTTATTCAGTGCTGCAATGGTACGTAAAACATGCCAAACGGTTAGGTGTAGAGTATATATATGAAAAGGTTCAAGCTATTTTAACAGATGGGGATCATCAAATAAGCGGCGTGAGATTGGAAAACGGAGAAGAGTATCACGCATCGATTGTGGTAAATGCTGCCGGAGCCTGGTCTGGTGAATTAAGCAGCACGGCGGGATTAGATATACCGGTTCGACCGCTTCGTAAACAAGTTTATTGTGTCGATTTGACTGTTCCATTTCAAAAGAGCATCCCATTTATCTTCGATACGATTCACGGCACTTACTTCTTGGGCGAAGGACCGAAAATAATTACTGGTTCCCGGGAAGGGGCTCATATGGTAGATCGGCAGGAAGATTACCAGTACCAATATGATTTCCATTTGGATAAATCCTATTTTACGGATGAAGTCTGGCCGTTATTGGCTGAACGTTCCCCAAATTTTGAAAGGTTAAAATTAGAACAAGGGTGGGCTGGTCTCTATGAATATAACTATATTGACCATAATGCGATCATCGGTGAGCATCCACTGATGAAAGGTTATTATTTGCTCACGGGTTTTAGTGGTCATGGATTCCAACAGGCACCTGCAGCCGGTAAATGCTTATCAGAGCTGATCCGCTTAGGTAGGTATGAAACCATAGATTTGACCCCGTTTTCTTTGGAACGATTTGACAAAAAGCAATTGCTCTTGGAAAAAGAAGTCTACTAGAGTCTTTAAGCAAAGCAAGGGATATTCTTTACCAAAATCGGTCATACCATGGACCTACTGTAAATAGGCCGAAAAATGTCGGTATAATACTTTGATATAAACGAGCAGGAGGCAAAGGGAATTCGAACTATCAAAGAACTTTATTGACCGCAAATCGGCTGAATCTGGAACAGGTGAAAGAACTAAAAGCTATAACTAGCATTATCGATATTCTTAAATTGGCAAAGAGGGAGTGGACTCATGAAGATTGGCAGTGAGGTTTTGTACTTGTCCAGACAACATATTGCTTCCTTAAGTATTGGCATGTCTGAAGTTATTAGCCTTCTGGAAGAGTCATTTCTGGAAAAAGCTCAAGGAAACGTGGATGCTTTGGCCAAGATTGAAGTGCATCCTAAACGGGATGACAACTTTATCAATGCAATGGTTTGTAGCTTTCCTAAGTATAATATCGCAGGACTTAAATGGATCAGCGCCTATCCGGGAAATAGAGAAAAAGGTTTGCCTTATATCTCAGGATTGATTGTCCTAAACGACCAAGAAACCGGGGTTCCCATGGTAATCATGGAAGCAGGCGTTTTGACTGCCATTCGTACAGGCGCAGTCACAGGGCTATCTGCTAAGTATCTGGCGCGCAAGAATAGCCAGTCAGTAGCAATTCTAGGGTGTGGAGTTCAGGCCCGTACTCAGTTAGAAGCAGTCCTAGCGATCTGTCCCGAACTTAAAATTGTTAAAGCCTATGACATTAACAAGGCTGCTATCACTCTGTTTGCCCAGGAAATGGAACTGCGTTTTAAGGTTAAGGTCGAACACGCTTTCAATCCCCAGCAAGCCGTAGAAGGCGGTGATATCATCATTTCTGCAGGGCCCATTGTCACTAACCCTGATCCTGTCATCGAAGGGTCATGGTTAAAGGAAGGCTGTTTTGGTGCGCCGATCGATTATGATTCCTACTGGAAAAAAAGCAGTTTTGAAACTGTTGACAGAATTTATGTCGATGATGTTCCGCAATTTGAAAGTCATCGCCAAATGGGTTATTTTAACGCGGTGCCACCGGTTTATGGGGATCTGGCAGACCTGGTCTCAGGTAAACTATCTGGTCGGCTTAATGATTCGGAAAGAATCATGGCGATCAACTTGGGATTGTCACTCGAAGATGTTGCGGTAGCTGCTTTAGTATACAACCTTGCGCTAAAACAAGAGCTGGGCCAACTTCTTCCCGTTTAGAATTAATCTATGATCGATTTTCCCTTAATCCTTTAAGCTCAGCGAATGGAATGAGATAATGAAAAAAAGGGCAAAATTACATGCCATAGTTGGAGGGAACGCTAAATGAATCTTGCAGAAATGAAACAATCGCATAAACTCTTAGGCACATTTAACTATCATCTTGGTCAAATAGAAAAAGGATATGCTAACCGTTCCTTATATGTCAATCTATCGACAAACACCTTTGCCGAAAAACCTATTACTGAATTGATGAAGCAGAAGTTTATTGGTGGAAGAGGCTTTGGTTTAAAACTATTGTGGGATGGTATTAATGATCATACGAAATGGAATGATCCTGAAAATGAGCTGATTATTGCTCCCGGCCCGATTGGTGGCATAACTCAATACCCTGGTGCTGGTAAATCCTATGTAGTCGGTTTATCTCCCTTGACGGAATCCGCAATGGATAGTAATGTTGGGGGTTACTTCGGCCCTTTCTTGAAATTCTCCGGCTGGGACGCCCTTGAAATCCAAGGCAAAGCCGAACGCGACGTTATTCTGTTTATTGATGGAACTACAGGAACTGTGACCCTTGAAGAAGCTCCTTTAGAGGCGGTTAACAGCCACATCCTGATTGAACAGTTAACAGAAATGTATGCCGAAAGTGAAGAAGACAAAGTAAACGTTTCGGTAGTAACTGCTGGAGAGGCAGCTCAACATACCTTGATTGGGCTACTCAATTTCTCTTTTTACGATACACGCCGAAAAGCGGTGAGAATAAAACAAGCCGGAAGAGGCGGCTTAGGTACGGTTTTTAGAGATAAGAATATTAAAGCCTTGGTAATCAAGAGCATTAAAATAAGAGGAGATTTAAATAACCCACACGACCTTGCTGCCTTAAAAAAAGTGGGTCAAAAAATGCACAAGGAAATCTTAACTCTAGATGATTCACAATGCAAAATGAGAACACTGGGAACAACTCATATCGTCAAGATCATGGATGAATATGACCTTTTACCCGTGCGTAATTATAAGTTTGGTTCTGATCCCAATGCGAAAAACATTGCTCACGCTGTCCTCCTCTCCAAGTATTTCAATCTTAATGGTCACGATGAATGTTGGTATGGCTGTACTCTTTCTTGTGCCAAAGTGATCAATTCCTATAAGCTTAAAACCGGGCCCTATAAAGACAAAGAGGTGTTAGTTGACGGTCCGGAATACGAGACGCTTTCCGCTGCCGGCAGTGTCTTAGGTATTTTCGATCCAGAATTCGTGATCGAAACTAATTTTTATTGTGATACTTACGGAGTCGATACAATTTCCTTCGGGACCCTCACAGCCTTTGTGATGGAGTGTTACGAAAACGGAGTTCTTAATCTGGATATTACGGGTGGACTAAAACTAAACTTTGGTAATGCTGAGGCTGCTCTGGAACTACTTCACCAGATGGCCAAAGGTGAAGGCTTTGGTATGATTGCCGGGCTGGGTATCCGTCGGATGAAGAAAGTGTTTATTGAAAAATATGGAGCCAATCCAGACTTTTTGCAAGACATTGGCATGGAAGTCAAAGGCCTTGAGTTCTCAGAATATGTGACTAAAGAATCCCTGGCTCAGCAAGGCGGGTACGGTCTGACTAATAAAGGACCTCAACATGATGAGGCCTGGGTCATCTTTATGGACATGGTTAATAATCAAATTCCTACCTTTGAAGACAAGGCCGAAGCGCTCTTCTATTATCCCATGTTTCGGACTTGGTTTAGCTTAGTCGGATTGTGCAAACTGCCATGGAATGATATCGTTCCAGCGGATAATCACACCACTGCTGAACCTGCTAAAGTTCCTGAACATGTGCAGAACTATGTAGAACTATATAACGGCGTGACCGGGTCTAATATTGACAATAATGAACTAATTAGACAGTCGGAAGTTGTCTATAACTTCCACCGGATCTTTAATTTGCGAATGGGTTTTGGAACCCGTGAATATGACAAAGTACCTTATCGAGCCGTCGGTCCAGTGACCCTAGAGGAATATGACTCGAGACAGGACAGGTATGATGGACAGTTGAAGGAAATCCTCAATATTGACATAGAGGGGAAAACGACTGAAGTAAAAGTTCAGATACTAAGAAACTACAGGGAAGAACAATATCAGAAATTGTGTGATGCAGTCTATATACGAAGGGGTTGGAACTCCAACGGAATACCAACGATGGATACATTGCAGCGTCTTGGTATAGATTTCTCTGAGGTAGTAGACGTGGTGAAGAAATACGCCTGAATGCTAGGACGATATTCAAGTGATCCATCATAATTCTATGTTTTTCCGGATTTCGCCATATCTGTAGAACAAATAAGTAGTTGGAGAAAGGAGAAATAAGCCATGCTTGAAAATTTAAGTACAGATGAAATCATCTCGCGTGGAAAAGTGGCGCTTATGAACACTTATAACCAATTTCCGATAGCCTTAACTAAAGGTGAAGGAGTATGGGTCTGGGATGCAGATTGCAAGCGTTATCTAGACTTTGTAACGGGTATAGCGGTTAACTCTTTAGGTCACAGCCATCCAAAGGTGGTAGAGACAATCCGGAGGCAGGCTGGGGAACTTTTACATACTTCAAATTTGTACTGGATTCCTAACCAGGTAGCTCTTGCTGAGCTACTGATCGCTAATTCTTTTGCAGATAAAGTATTTTTCTGCAATAGTGGGGGTGAGGCTAATGAAGGTGCAATGAAGTTGGCCCGTAAATATGCAAAAAAGAACTACGGTACCCATAAGTATGAAGTAGTTTCATTAACTAATTCTTTTCATGGGCGGACATTAGCTACCTTGACGGCTACTGGGCAACCTAAATACCATAAAGGTTATGAGCCTTTACCGGCTGGTTTTTCCTATGTTGCATTGAATGATATAGAGGCTTTGCAAAGTGCAGTCAATGAGAATACTGCGGCCTTGTTGATCGAGCCAATCCAAGGAGAAGGAGGGGTTAATCCAGCAACCGAAGAGTTCCTCCAAAAAGCTCGTGAACTTTGTGATCGTTACCATGCCCTGCTTATTTTTGATGAAGTGCAGTGCGGGGTAGGCAGGACGGGGAAGTTGTTTTCTCATCAATGGAGCGGGGTGACACCAGATATCATGACCTTAGCCAAAGCACTTGGCGGTGGAGTATCCATTGGGGCGATAATGGCCACAGCAAAGGTCGCTGTGGCGTTCGAACCTGGGGATCATGGTACGACCCTCGGCGGAAACCCACTGGCGATGGCAGTAGGCTGTACGGTCCTTGAGGTTATGTTAGCGGATGGATTTTTAGAGGGTGTAGTAGAACGTGCAGAGTATTTACGTCATGGGCTAGACCAAATTGCAGCAAAGTATGGGGTAGAGGAGAAAGTGCGCGGTCAGGGTATGATGTTAGGGTTGACCGTAGGTGAAAAGGCTCCTCAAATAGTGGATGAGTGTCGCAAAAATGGCCTTTTGATTAATTGCGTTGGAGGCAAGACATTTCGTTTTTTGCCACCATTAACTGTTGAGAAAGTAGAAATCGACGAAGCTTTGGCCATCTTGGACGACGTTTTCTCCAAGTTGGGATAAGCTAATCACATGGAGAGGATTTTGATCATTAGGAAGTGTTGCTATCGATTTAGGCCGGATTATTCCGGCTTTTTGTATTTATAAAAAAGCTATTTAGTGGTAACATGAGGTAGTATTGTTCCTCAGAGGATAAAAGTAAACTATTACTAACAACAAAAATATCAATATCAATAGCAGGAATTAGACTAAAATCGTTGAATAGTAGATAGATTCTCTAAAAATGAAACTGATTCAAGAGAGAATACCCAAAATAAAAAAGAATTGCACGAATTTGGAAGAATATAGCTAGCTATTAATAATTATTAGAAGTTGGAGTGAACGAATGAAAAACTGGCCCAAACAATCGATCGGAATAGGCGTATTATTAGTTTTAATTTCTACCTTTGGTTTTAGCTTTTATACTATTTTGGGTAAATTTGCATTTTTAGGTGGTGCAAGTCTAGCGACAGTTTTATTTGTACGCTTTTTAATTGCCGTACTCTTTTTCTGGACGGTCACTCTCTGGCGAGAAGGGTTTCCGCGATTGCCACTAAAGACATGGCTCATTTTATGGGGGATGGGGGGGATTTGCTATTCTTTGATGGCGGGTCTTTACATGTCCTCGGTACGCTTTATTCCAGCCTCGCTAGCGGCTTTACTATTATACGTTTATCCAGTGATTGTTACCGTGATTGCAGTACTAACCCGTCAAGAAAAGTTTTCTACTTACAAGCTTTTAGGATTGTTACTATCAACTTTCGGCCTAGTCATGGTCTTAGGTTTAGCATTCCAAGGAATTAATTCCTTGGGGGTTATGCTTGCCCTCGGGTCTGCTTTTGTTTATGCTGTTTATATACTCATTGGCCATAAAGTATTGAAAACGACGACAGCTTTAGTAAGCACTACAATAATTTCTACTGCTGCCACACTTACTTATGGGACCATCGGATTCTCTATGGGTAGCATGACGTGGAACCTATCCTGGGGGACTTGGATGGTAATGGTTGGAATTGCACTATTATCAACCGTTATTGGAATGTTAACCTTTTTTGAGGGTATAAAACGTATAGGGGCAACGTCTGCCTCAATAATCAGTACTACAGAGCCTGTGATAACGGTTGTTTTAGCCGTAATACTATTTAGAGAAAGCCTTACACTCTTACAAGTAGTAGGGGGAATTTTCGTGGTTTTGGGAGGAATTTTGGCGGTTTTGCCCCCCGCTCCAAAAATAATACAGCAGGTCAATTCCTCAGTGAATTAAAGAACTGCCCTATTATTTAGTGTTTACTTCGAAGAGCCTTTCACTCAGTTCAAGTTTGAAGCGAGTGAAAGGCTCTTGTCTGTGAGGTGAATAAGACTTTTTACTGGTAAGGTTGTTCCACTATGGTACAATAATATTGAGACTCGTACTATTTATTAAGGCTAACTATAGAAAGAAGGAATCCTAGTTGGAAAGATCGAGTACACTACATCTTCAAAAATCGAGAGTGGGTGTACATTTATTAAAATTCATCCGCTTTTTGAAGAATTTCAAACCATGGAGAAAGCCTAAGTTTTGGGGTAGATTAAGCATTTTTCTAATAGTATTGATCATTTCTACGCTTGGAGGAATTACCCTTTACATCTCCTGGTTTCTAAAACCTACCGAAACCATGTAAAACGGTATGATATGTTTTTCTCCTGCCGACAACAGGAGGTAGCATCACAGGATTCAGCTACTTAGCTACAGGCCATTACCTGTATTTCGGGTGATTGATTGAACAATCGCCGGCTTATGCCGTACTGCCCAAAAGGGGGTGTTACCCACCGCCTAAACCTATGTGTGTGGCAACGACCTTTCACAACGTGTATCGTTACCACAGGAATACTTTAAGCTGATTTCTTTAGATGCTGCCAAGAGACCAAGCTTTTCACCCCTTTCTTTTTTAGAGATTTAAGAATTGCTTTTTTTATAGCACTCCACTGTTTCCAGTTATTAATGTAGGAAAACCCGTCTTTATCCTTCACGAACTCATCCACTAAACTCCGTGGAACTTTTTCATAATCATAGCCCAATGCCCTGCGGCCAATCACATAAGCCGCTGATTCATGGTTTGACGAGCCGTATTGGTGTTGATATTTTAATATCCCTATCACCGATGTGAAGGTCGGCTTAACTTTGATGAGTGGTACTCCATCTCTTAATGCTTTTCGTTCTACCGCTTCCAAGAACTTCGACCACACAAACCCGTGACTCATCCGGTTGAATTTGGCAGATACGTCTTTATCCTGCTTAAAGTCCAGATCCTCAACGGCTAATCCTTTGCCGGACTCTTGGGCCATGTTAACCAAGAGTTTTGCCTGCTCTCCGATTAGGTTAAGACGTCTGTTCGATCTGGCGTAGGTCCATTCGCCTTGGGACATCCACATATGCCCTCTAAACTGTCCCAAGTAATCCAAGCTGGCGATTCCTAACCCATCGGGATTGGTGTCAACTCCATAGAGTCCGTTATAAGACGTATAGGTTTCAGGAATAGTTTCCTCAATCGCCACATGGATATAATACTTGTCGTTCTCCC
>NZ_JUEE01000141.1:0-23393 GCF_000802135.1 Desulfosporosinus sp. BICA1-9 | reverse complement strand
GTGCGCACGTTGTGCGCTTCATATATATTTCCTAGAAATCATCGCTCCTGCATTGCGATGTAAGACAACCGACTAACTTTATGCGAAAGCCTCTGGGGGACAACAGCATGTCGGTAAAGTCAGGATTAGACTGCAATTGCTGTCGAGTAGCCTGGCGAGTCAGGCCATATATGGTAAAGCCTATGGGCTGAATCCGGGTCTGTGGCTTGAGGCGCTGCCGGAATTAACCCCGGTATCAATGGGTATCCCCAATATAAAAAGGATTGGGTATAAGCAGGCCCATTGACGCACCTGCGGTAAGCAGGGTATAGACCAACCGGATACCTACGTATGGAGACACTATATGGAGCGTCAAACGTGACCTGCCTAAGTGCCGTTCTCGGCATATGGCAGAGAGCCCTAATAGTAGCCTAACGGCCTTCTGTAATGGAAGGCACATGGTGAAGGGGGGCAGTACTCCAAGCTCCAATTTTGAGAGGAGTTGCTTTGAATGGAGCAATCAAAACTTATGGAAAGATTGGAAGGTTATCGCCGTCGAAACAATACCGACCATTGCTATGTCAACAGTGACCTCTATCGCTTGTTCTACAGCAGAGACTTGTACATCGTTGCCTACAACTCCGTCAAGTCCAACGACGGAGCAGAAACCTCCGGCGCTGATGGCACCTCCCTGCATGGCTTTTGCGAGGAATGGATTACGGAACTTATCGCTTCCATGCGCAACGAGTCCTACCAACCTCAGCCAAACAGAACAACGATGATACCTAAAAGCAATGGTAAAATGCGCAAGCTCAGCTTTCCAAATGGAAAGGACAAGCTGGTTCAGGAGGCTATCCGCATTATCCTGGAGTGCATCTACGAACCTACCTTCTCTAACCTCTCTCACGGTTTCCGGCCAAAACGGTCCACTCAAAGCGCCATAGCCGAGGTAGAGACGTGGAGAGGTACGATTTGGTTTATTGAGGGCGACATCTCTGCCTGCTTTGATGAAATTGACCATCGCACACTCGAAACGGTACTTCGTGAGCGTATCAACGACGAACGATTCATCCGGCTTGTAAATAAGATACTCAAGGCCGGTTACTTCGACATGCAGCACGTTTACCATGGAACCAAAACTGGAAACGCACAGGGTTCCTGTTGCAGCCCCATACTCTGCAACATCTATCTCGATAAGCTGGACAGATTTATGGAAAGCATTATCGAGATGGACACCAAAGGTGACTACCGCAGGCAAAACCCTGACTACGCTAAGGCAAGATACCTTTACAGAAAGGCAGTCAAAAATGGTAGCGACCCGAAAACCGTTAAGCACCTGAAGTGTGAAGTGGAAAACCTCCCGTCCAGTGACAGATACGACCCCAGTTTCCGCAAAGTGAAGTATGTGCGATACGCCGACGATTTTCTGATTGGCCTGATTGCGCCTAATGCCTATGCTGTTGACTTGAAGCAGAAAATCAAAGAGTTCCTGAAAAACGAACTCTGCCTAAGGTTAAGCGACGAGAAAACCAAAATCACACATGCCGCAGATAATGACGTGACCTTTCTCGGATACATCATCCGCAAGGGCGCTGTCAAACACAGCAAATTTCAAAGCAACCCTTTTGACTCAACCCTCCGTATCTATATGAATATGGAGGGTATCCTGAAAAAGCTACATGAAAACGGTATGTGTAAAGGCAACGGTTATCCCATTGGCATTACTCGCCTCCTTAGAGAATCTCCGGAAGAAATCATCAAGTACGGCAACCAGGCACTCCGTGGACTCCTGACTCAGCAACGCGGTTGCGCCAACTTCTATAAGGGTTCGCGCATCCAATACATCGTGCAATTTTCGATAGCTAAAACTCTGGCGCGCAAATTCGATATCAGCATGAAGAAAGTGTTCGCTCGGTACGGCAAAGCTCTTTTGGTCAATTACACAAATGCTAAAGGTAAAGCCTGTTCTGTCAGTCTGGCACTGTACAAATCTTTTGCAAGAAAAAAGGACTTCTTCGCCAAAATCAAGTCAGCCGTTAAAACATTCTACTTGCCCAAGTTTAACTTGACGGACCTGCTTGCCCGTGTATGCTACATCTGCGGCAATCCGCATTCCAATGTCAGCATGTATCATAGGAAAACGAAGAAGAAGCTCGACAAACCCTATTCACCGATTGTCACTGTCATGCTGAACATCAACCGGCGTCAGATACCCCTTTGCGAACATTGCTTTGCCAATGTCGAAGCTGACAGGTTCCAGCTTAATCAGCTGAAACGACGATAACCCATTTGGAATATGGAGAGCCGTATGCGGTGACAAGTCGCTTGTACGGTTCGGGAAGGGGCGGGTTACTTTGCTAATCCGCCTATTTCATTACTTTTATATTAAAAATGGCGGCTTAGAACTACAAGAATTCTAAACCACCACCTATCTTCTCTGGCAAATTTTTTAATCCTTCCATCAGTTTCTCAAATACATTTTGAGAACAATTGTATTGGGAACCCTGCTATAATAATTCGCCTTACGCTAATATTAAATTAGCTCCAACATATGACTCAACAAAATAAAAAAAGACGCTTTTCAAGCGTCGTATGTGGCAAAATCTTTTCTGCTTATTCTAGAAATCAACCCACCCAGCAAATCCCTAGACCGCCACAGTACCTCTTTGTCAAGCCGCTACACCCTTCCCCAAATCAACGAATGATAAGGGCGTCCGATTTACCTCAGTGCAAAAACCCCCTCGTTTCAAAATGGGCTCTCGACATCCACCGAGTTAGTTGAGGCAACGATTTCCCCGAAATTCCGAGAGGCTATTAAACCGTGCAGAAAGACGCTCAAATTCCCGTTCTGCCGATTGCATGATGTCCTGAATAATGCATGCTGCGGGTTCAATACGTTTAACCGCTCCGACGATTTGACCAGCCATGATTGAACCGTTCTCAATATCTCCCTCCACCATGGCTAATCGCAATTTCCCTACACCCAGTTTCTCAAGTTCCTCAGCGGGCATTCCTCCCCGTTCATGTTGATAAATTTCACGGGTAAAGCGATTATCCAAACAACGAACCGGGTGACCGGTTGAACGTCCTGTCACTACAGTAGCACGATCTTTCGCTTTAATAATCTTATCCTTGATAAGCCGGGAAATGGTACATTCTTCCGCGCACATAAAGCGTGTCCCCATTTGTACCCCTTCGGCTCCGAGGGCTAAAGCTGCCACTAGGCCACGGCCATCCACGACCCCTCCGGCAGCAATGACCGGGATTTTAACGGCATCGACCACTTGGGGAACTAGGGGGAAAGTTCCAATGTCCCCAATATGCCCGCCGGACTCCATTCCTTCGGCAATGAGTGCATCAACCCCGGCCTTTTCCAGCCGTCTGGCCAACGCGACAGAGGCCACCACCGGAATCACCTTCGTTCCAACTTCTTTAAGCATGGGCACGTATTTCCCAGGATTCCCTGCCCCCGTTGTAATCACCGGGACACGTTCCTCCAAAATCACCTGCATGACTTCATCCACAAACGGGGACATCAACATGACATTAACCCCGAAAGGCTTTTTCGTGATCGCTTTCACTTTACGAATTTCCTGACGCAACCAGTCCGCAGGAGCCTGTCCTGAACCAATGATACCTAACCCGCCGCTCTCCGAGACCGCAGCGGCCAGTTCTCCGGTCGAAACCCAAGCCATTCCGCCTTGGAAAATCGGATACTCGATCCCGATCAGTTCACAAACCCTCGTTTTAATCACCCTTTTATACCTCGCTTCGTCCATTTCAAAACACAAGCTCCCCAAGTCAGTCCAGTGCCAAACCCAACCATAACAATGATATCCCCCTCGGCAAGGCGACCTGCTCTACTCGCCTCATCTAAGGCCACTGGAATAGACGCAGCCGACATATTACCATACTTATCCAAGTTAACAACCACGTTATCCGGAGAAATTCCTAGGCGCTTAACCGCAGCCTCCAAAATCCGTAGATTGGCTTGATGCGGAATAAGAAGATCCACATCTTCTTTCGTTAAACCGGCCTTTTCCAGAACCTTCACAGAGACATCCCCCATAATCCGAACGGCAAATTTATAGACTTCTTTGCCCTCCATTTGAAGGGTATGTAAATTTTTCTCAACGGTTTCCAGACTCGCTGGGCATTGGGCCCCCCCCGCCGGTTGAAGGAGTAACTTGCCGCCGGAACCGTCTGAACCTAATTCAGAACTCAAAAAGCCGAATTCCTCTTCAACCGGCTGCAAAACTGCTGCCCCCGCACCATCGCCGAAGAGAATACAAGTTAAACGGTCTTCCCAGTTAAGCACTTTGCTCAACGTGTCCCCTCCGATGACGAGCACTGTTTTATACATTCCTGTAGCTACAAACTGGCTGCCCGTCACCACCCCATAGATAAATCCAGTACATCCTGCTTCCAGATCAAAGGCCGCAGCATTTTTTGCCCCTAGCCGATCGGCAACGATACAGGCCGTCGCTGGAAATGCATAGTCCGGTGTGATCGTCGCAACGATAATGAGGTCAACCTCTTCAGGAGCAATCTGCGCATCCTCTAAAGCCTTCAACCCCGCTTGGTAACACAGTTCCGAGACGGGCATGTCCTGCGGGGCAATATGACGTTGACTGATCCCTGTACGCGATCTGATCCATTCATCGTTTGTGTCCACGAATTTTTCCAAATCCGCATTGGTTAAAACATCTTCAGGAACATAAGAACCGGTTCCGATGATTCCGACTTGGCGCATTGTCTGAAACCTCTTTTCGCTATTATTTCTTCCAGCTATTACGCCAGGTTTTACATTACTTCTACTCCATCAGCCAATTGCTCCGCCCCTTTAATTACAATGCGATCACCTGCTTGCAATCCCTGAAGCACCACTGTTGAGGCCTCATTTTTAAGGCCAATACGAACAGCGGTTCTCACGGTTTTTCCCTCTTTTACAACGATAACATAATCCTTGTTATCCCGATGAAGAAGGGCAGAATTCGGGATTACCAGAGCGTCAGAACTTTGAATGGGAATTTTAGCCGTAGCCGTCATGCCTGCTTTTAGAATCCCTTCTGTATTATCCACTGCTACTTTGATGGGGAAAAACTGTCCTGTGGGAATCGAAATGGGACTAATATAAGAGATTTTCCCGTCAAACGTTCGGCCAGGCACCGAATTCGCGCTGACTTTAATTGGATCACCGATTTTGATGGAGTTAATGTTACTCTCGGCCATATTTCCAGTTAACACGAGTTGGTTTGTTGACACCACGGTGACAATCGGGATACCTGGGGCAACATTATCCCCTACGGAAACGTTGCACGTTACCAAGACCCCATCAATTGGACTTTTAATAGCCATTTTGGCTAAGTTTAGGTTAATCGCATTAATTGCCGCATTGGCCGAGTCAATACCTGCCCCACGAGCCGCTTCATATTGTGATTTGGCGATATCTCTTTTCGCTGTAATTTGTTCCAATTGTTGTTTCGGAATAGCTCCCGATTGGTAGAGCGCTTCTAAACGGGTAAAATCCGCCTCAGTATTTTCATAATTGATACGCGCTTGCTCTGCCAATGCCTGATTATTGGCAAGCCCCGCCTGCGCCTGTTCAAGTTGATTCAGTAAGTCTTTTTTATCCAGCGAAAGGATAACCTCACCCTTTTTGACAAAAGCCCCCTCCTTAGCGTTTACCGTTACTACGGTCCCTGGCAGTTGGGCGCTTAGGTTTGACTTTTCCTGAGTATCGATCACTCCGGTTAAGGATAAATCTCCTTTGAAAGCCTCAAGTTTGACCACACCCGTTTTCACTGGTGTGGGAGCAGCGGCTGCAGGCTGGGTACCACACCCTGCTAGAAGAGTTAGCCCAGATAATGCAACAATAAATAGACTCATTGTTTTAAGTCGTACAATGGCCATGATTTTCACTCCCTTATCCATTAATCGGTTGTATGAATTTTTACGGTTACACTCATCCCAGGTATTAGAGAGAGTTTATTGATTTCCGGAAAGCGGATTTTCACGGGGACCCGTTGAGTTACCTTGGTGAAGTTTCCATTGGTACTTGGCATCGGCAAGATATCAAACGTGGAGAGCGTTGCCGTACCGACCTCCTCAACCCGTCCTCGGAAAGTCTGCCCCGTCAAAGCATCGATGCTGATATCTACATATTGTCCGACTTTCACTTTTCCCACTTGGGTCTCCTCAATGTTGACGGAGATAAAGAGATCACTGGTATCCGCGATCACCGCGAGGGGCTGTCCTGCCCCCACCAGTTGACCTTGAAGAACCGAAGTCTTTATGACTTGCCCTGATATAGGCGCGGTAATCTCGGCTTTACTGACGGCCATGCTCCCCATGGGGTTTAAAGCGCTGGCATTCACGCTAGCTGAACTGGCTACAGCGTTAGTATCCTGCCAGCCCATCATTATTCCTGCTTTCACTTGATCTCCTTCGGCTACATTCCAGGTCGTGATCTTTCCGGGAATTTGCGAGCTGACATTAATCATGTTTGCGCTAATGCGCGCATCGTCTGTCTTAACATAATGAGTCGACTCATACCAATAGTACCTTGCGATTCCGGCGCCAATCAACAGTACCACAGTAAGAGTCCCTGCAATCATGATTTTCTTGTACTTCATTATTCTCCTCCGTTACATCTGAATTTTCATAAGGGCCACTACTATTTTCCGGATAAATTTTGTTTGTTTTTGGGCACACAGTTTGTTATCATAGTCAGGATTGGCTTTTGAAATAAGAACAAGGCGGGTAAAATGCCTAGCAAGCCCAAGATCATATTGGCATGGAAAGCATCTTGAAAAGCCAAAACAGCAGCCTTTTCCTGGGCTAGTTTAAACAGATTAAGCAGACTCAGCTGTTGGGCCTCAGGAGCTAGAAATCCTAAACCCTGAAAATAAGAAGTCAGGGGTTCAAGCGCCTGCACTGTGTGAGACCAAGGGGTGGCCGTATCCGCTAAGTGCGCATAATGCCATGGCGTTCGCTGCTGAATAATGCTGGTCAAAATGGCTACTCCAAACGCACTTCCCACCTGACGAACCATATTAAAAAAGGCTGAACCTTGGTTGACCAGGTCCTCCGGTAATGAACTGTAGGCTAAAGTTACCGAAGGCATGATGCCAAGTCCGAGACCCGCTCCGACAATCATAAGGTATTTATCAATCATATGAATATCTGTGTTCATTTGAAGATTAATAAAAAAGGATGAACCTACCGACATAAGTAGAATACCGGCTATGGTTAAGATCGTTGCGCCGATACGCGGCAAAAGGATAGCACTAAGCGGAAGAAACACGATAATACCCAGAACTTCCGGTAAGAGCATAAGGCCAGTGTCCATTGCTCCCAATCCTTTTAATTGTTGCAAGAATAATGGAAGGATAAAGAGGCTGCCGAACAAACTCATAATGATAAAAAATGTAACCACCAAGGAGGCAGAATAAATACGGTTTTTAAAGATCCGCAAATCGAGGATGGGATCGGTTACATGGGCTTCGACCAGGAAAAAAAGGAGCAAACTGCTCCCGGCAATATAAAAGAGAAAAACAATATTAAAGGACGTCCACCCTTCGTCTGTTCCGTTACTCAGGGCTAACAACAGCGTTGAAAAGCCCACTGCCGAGAGGATAAAGCCCCAAAAATCAAATTTTTTGGTTACAGTCTCAAATTCATGTAAAAAGAGATAAGAAAAATATATTGCTAATAAGCCAATAGGGAGATTGATCCAGAAAATCATTTTCCAGCTATAATACTCGACTAAGTAGCCCCCAATCGTGGGTCCAATTGCCGGAGCAATCAGTAAAGGAATCCCCATTAACCCCATAGCCAAAGGAAGCTCTTTCTTGGTAAACGTCTTTTCCACTATGGACAAGGCGAGGGGCATAATCATGCCACCACCAACCGCCTGGACAATGCGAAAGAAAATAAGTGCATTAATATTCCAGGACAAAGCAGACAGGACAGAACCGCCGGTGAAAATAAAGAGACTCAAAAGATAGATCTTCTTCATACCACGGGTATCCGCCAAATAAGCCGTAATGGGCTCAAAAACACCAATTGTAATCATATATGCCGTAACAATGTACTGTGAGAGGCGAAGGTCTGTACCAAATTGCAACATAATTTTTGGAATAGCGACATTGACAATCGTCATATCCAGTAGATCCATGGATAAGCCCAAAACGACGGCGATCAGGATAAGCCATTTCCCCCATTTTTCGAACAAATTACTTTTCACCTCCTAATCTCCTTTGTTTTGACCAAGGATTCGGCGACTTTGCCGTTTAACGAACTGTTCCACTGAATCCTGTTTGGTTTGGAGCAAAGAAACGGTTTCGCTCACCGTATGGCGCAGCTTGGGATAAGTAGAAAGCAACCGGCGGAAAGGTCGGAACAAAAGCACAAAACGCTCATGACTCTGACGCCCGCGATCCTGCCGAAAAATATCCACAATTTGTTCCAAACGGCGCAGAAGAATGGTCGATTGGATGATATCCCACATTAGATAGAGTATAAAAATGGTTGCTAGAACAATTCTTGAGGTGGATGGTACACGAAGTAAAAAATAACCGAAGTGCGGGTGAATAAAGTTAGCAAAGATGAGACCGAGGACTCCCCAGAGCAGCGAAAAGGGAAGGGCAATCTGTCCTTGAAAGTTTAGCGGGGTGTCACTGTAATCCCAGAGTTGCAAGTGGAAGAAACGCTCTAGACACAGCCCGGAAACGTACTCTAAAGCCGTGCTCAAAACTATGAAATAGAGGAATCGCCATTCCCAAGCGAGATTAGACAACCACGGGTCAGTAATCGCTACTAAGAGTGTAAAGGAACCATAGAGTGGCAGAAAGGGGCCTTTGAGAAAACCGGGATTGACGATCTGTTGTTGGGTGAGTGAACGGTATAAAGTCTCTAGTATCCAACCTGCAAAAGCGTAAGAAGCAAAGGTAAGTACTGTATACGAGATGTAGTCAAGCCAAAACAAACTAGGCATTAAATATTAACTCCTTATTTTGGACATAATAAAAACACGGATTACCCCAAAAGACCCAAGAATGGCTTAAAAACAATTCCCCGCTTGCAGGGGACACTGTTGCATTTTATGCCAGATAAGCTTAAACTATACCCAAAAGACCAAAATATGAAGTCACAAATTACTATAACATTATTTTTACGACTGTCAACTGCAAGATTCAAAAATCAAGTGGACAAGGAGAAAGAAATTGGATGGATTTAACTGAGAGGCGCAAACAGTTCCTTCAACAGCTTATGAACCTTTATGAAAAAACTGGCTTACCTGTCCATTACGTCACTCTGGCTAGACTGATCGGAGTAAGCAAATGGACAGCTTATGATATGTTAAAGGAATTGGAGAAAAACGGCTTACTTAAACGCGATTATACTATCAAACCCCATGAAACAGGGCGGTCTATGATCGTTTTTACACCCACATCCGAAGCAGAGAATCTTTTTGGTAAAAAGAGAAATACTATTTGCAGCCCGGAAGAATTAAATGACATTAAAAATTCCGTAATAGGTTTGCTTGAAGAGGTAAGGACGCTTCGTCTCCAACAAGCGATTGATCTATTTTTGGAAAAAATTTCTAATGTAAGTATTCAGTCGGAATTTTGCCTCTACATCCTTGGACTATTGATTTTGTATTTATACGCGCTCGGAAATAGGCAAAAACAAATGGTTGAACATTTGTTTAGAGTTTCGAATCGCCCGGAAATACAGTTAACTATGTTTGTCGGTACAGTGATTGGCACGGCTGTTCAACCCGTCGGTTATGAGCTCGGACCCGAAATCACTAAACTTCTCGCTTTGTTTTTTAGCTATCTTGATAAATTAAGTCTTGAGGAGTTAATAACACTTACCAATTTTGTCCAAGAAGCCATAGGTTGAAACGACGTATGGCTAAAGGAAATAACTATTATATAGGGAGGCGTTCCTAAAAATGAAGGATTTGATCAAGAAAGGATTTGCTTTGAGTCTTGGATTGGTGCTTTTGAGCAGGGAACAAGTCGAAAAGTCCGTCACCCAGCTGGTGAACAAAGGAGAGGTACCGGCTTCTGAGGCTAAAGAACTGGTTAACGAACTAATAGAAAAAGGTGAGGAACAACAACGGTTATTAGAGGATAAAATCCGAGAACAAATAAAGAAGTTGCTTATTGAGATTAATATTGCTTCAAAGGAAGACCTCCAACAATTGGAGCAGCGCTTGCAAAAGTTGGAGCAGCGGGACTAAGAAGTAAGGAGCCTGAAAAGAATCAGGCTCCTTGTTAATAGTAAGGGGCGCTCTACATGTTAGGTAAGAAAATACGTCATATTGGCCGCTATCAGGAAGTTGCCAGGGTTTTTGCTAAACATGGACTTGGGTTTATAGTCCAGGATTTAGGACTGTTAAATGTCCGGTCTCTGCCCAAACGACTGTTTACTCCAGAAATAGTATTAGATTCAAAATCGCTTGGGGAGCGAATTAGGAGGGTTATTGAGGACCTGGGACCCACGTTTATAAAGATGGGGCAAATCGCCAGCACGCGACCGGATTTGATTCCGGAAAACATTGTTCTTGAACTAGAAAAGTTACAAGATCGGGTTGCTCCTTTCTCCTATGAAAAAATACAAGAAATAATACAAGAGGAACTTGGGCTACCGGTGCACGAGGTCTTTGCTGAGTTCAGTGAGAACCCGTTAGCTGCAGCATCCATCGGGCAAGTGCATCGTGCAGTCTTCAAAACGGGAGAAGAAGTCGCCGTAAAAATTCAACGTCCACAAATAACAACAATCATAGAAACTGACCTGGAAATTTTATTTGATTTGGCGGGTGTTGCCGAGCAAAGGCTGGAATGGGCTAAATTGTATCACATAAGTGAGATTGTCGAGGAATTCGCCAAATCGCTGTTGAGCGAGCTTGAGTATACAACTGAAGGTCGCAACTCAGAAAAAATAGCTAAACAGTTTCTGAATCAACCTCTTATACATATTCCTAAAGTATACTGGGACTATACCACAAAAAAGGTTTTGACGATGGAATACATCCATGGCACTAAACTTAATGACCATCATAAATTATACGAAATGGGTTACAATCGTAAAGAGATTGCAAAGCGCATTATCGAAGCAATCTTCCATCAGATTCTTGTCGAAGGCTTTTTTCACGGTGATCCACATCCCGGAAATATTTTCATAATGCCCAACGAAGTTGTCTCCTTCCTTGATTTCGGCATGGTCGGACGACTTACTCCCGAGATGAAATATCATTTTGCCGCTTTAGTAATTGCTATGATTCGTAAAAATACGGATAGTATGCTTAAGGCTGTGCTGAAGATGGGACTTGCACCCAGTGATGTTAACAAATCTTTATTGCGTAAAGATATCGATAGCTTGAAGGAAAAATACTTAGACATCCCCCTAAGCCAAGTTAGTTTAGGTAAAGCCGTCAAGGAACTGTTTTCAGTTACCTTTAAACACCACATCCGGATTCCTGCAGATCTCACCCTTTTAGGAAAGTCCCTCCTCACTTTGGAAGGTATGATAGAGAAGCTTGATCCAGAGCTTAGTATTATCGATGTGGCACAGCCTTTCGGGACCAAGCTGTTAAGGGAACGCTACCAAATTAATACAATTGTTAAAAGGTTCTTCGGAACATTCTCCGAGTACAGTGATCTTTTACTGGATTTACCGAAACAAACCAAAGATTTGATGACCAACTTGCAACAGGGGAAATTGGAGGTACAGATTCCTCAGTTAGATGTGCTCTTGAAGAAATTAGACCGGGTTAGTAACCAAATTTCTTTTAGCATAGTTTTGCTTTCTTTCAGTATTGTTTTGACGGGGTTGATGGTAGTTGCTGCTCTAGGGAGACAGGCAACTGTTCTTTGGGGGTTCCCTATTATCGAATTGGGCTTTGGCTTTATCTGCTTAATGCTATCCTATTTGCTTTTTTCAATTTTCCGAACAGGTAGATTTTAAGGACTAAAACCAATGAGGTCGTTCAGATTTTTTCTTTTAGGAATAATTAAAGAGCGAGTTATCAGGGCCATTGTTGTAAATCTTGAAGGCATACTGGTACAAAAGGAAGTGTATTTATGCTGGGTATAGCTTTAGAAGGCGGAGGTGCGAAAGGCGCCTTCCATATGGGCGCAGTAAAAGCATATTTTGACGAAGGTTATCATTTTGATGGAATAACAGGTACATCCATTGGAGCGCTCAATGGCGCTATTATTGCGCAAGGCGATTTTGAGATTGGGTATCAATGGTGGCAAAGGATGGATACTTCCTTTTTGTTTGATATTGACCAAATACACATGCAAAATTTTTTAAATAGAAAAATTGATAAAGACGTCCTTTTTTACCTGTTCTCAAAAATAAAGGATATTGTCGAAAACAGAGGTCTTGATACGAAAAAGATACGGGAAACATTGGACAATATCGTTGTGTGTGAAAAGCTAGGATCTGAACCTTTTCTTCATTTCGCGCTGAGATTGCTACCCACGCCTGATCGGCATCAACAAAATCCTCAATTAGCCCGAAAGCTTCTCCCTTGCCAACCAATGGTGTAACCGCCTGCCACGAAAAACCGCCGTCAGTGGTCCTGAGAACGTCCCTGTTGGTTGATGCCCAGCCCGAGGTCTCACTGAACATCTGGATTGAAGTAAATTGCCAAATCCTATTAGCGTTCTCCGTTTGGTTACCACTTGCCTTCGACTGATCAAATGTCTGTTTACTCGTTGCATTCCGAAAACACCCTGCCAGTAGGAGGAGGGCAACCGCTAAGAAGACGTAAATGAGGGATGTTTTTCTTGACAGAACACACCATCTCCTAATGTAGTCTTGACATTAAATCCATATCGGCTCATAAGCTCTGTCATTCGGCAGCCACGCGTATGTACTAGTACGGTCGGGTTAATATACGATCACTTCAGCAAATCCTAGAGCATGAGAGTGTGTCCACAACCAAGATATTCACATATTGAAGAGCAACAATTGTTGTCTGCTGTCAATTCAAACCCGCTTGCTAAGATGTTTTAATTAATTGCTAAGTTTACAGTTTCCAGTGATCACGGTTTATGGATAATGGGCAGTGGGAACACGGTTTTCGAACTAATTAGTAATTGTAAACTACACTTCGGATAATTGTTACACTCTTTAAAATATCCATATTTACCCTTTCTCGCGATTAACTCCCCACCACATTTGGGACAACTATTAGCGCCAATTTGGTTCGCTACTTCAGCTTTCTTTTTATGTATCCTTCGACATGCTGAGTTCTGACTTTTTTATTTTCGTGGGTCACCCGTGAGCGGAAAATCTGCGTCGGACGGTGCTTAAGTCCAAGCCGCTCCAAAAGCTCTTTTGCGGACAGCGTTTCGTTGCCTAAGGCGGACATCAGGCGCTCGACTTGATCGGTAACTTGCTCGCGAACTTGTTCGGTTTGCATAAACTCATTTAAAGCATCTCGGATCACACGGAGCATAAATTCAACAAAAGCCGTAGAATCCGCCGCTTTGTCGGCAACAGCCAATATGGTGTAATACTCCTGTTGACGTTCGCGGATTAAAGCCTCCACAGGCAACCAGTTAAAGATTGGTCTCCAGCGACTTAATAAAAGCGTCTGCCACAGACGCCCCATCCGTCCATTTCCGTCAGCAAACGGATGGATAAATTCGAACTCATAGTGAAACACGCAACTTTTTATGAGAGGATGAGTATCAGTTGTTTTGACCCAGTGAATCAGATCACTTATCAACTTAGGTATAACATCTGCAGGCGGGGCCATATGCACCAGCTTTTCTCCCGCAAAGACACCAACACCACCAAAACGAAAACGCCCGGCTTCATTTGTTAGCTCCGCCATCAATATCTTATGGGATTTCAATAGATCATCAATCTTAAATGGGTCGAATGTAAGCATAAGGCTGTAAGCATCAAAAGCATTTCTAACTTCGCGTATTTCATTGGGTGAACCAAGAACACGTTTACCGTTAATAATGTCCGTCATTTGTTCCAATGACAGCGAGTTGTTCTCAATTGCCAGTGACGAATGAATGGTCCGTATTTGATTATCCCTGCGCAAATGAGGGTTCACCGCAGTTTCGCTTTTTACAGTAACAACGCCCACTTGCTCGCTGATTTCAGCGACCAGGTGAATGATTGCATCTGTGACACTATATGGTGGAACATAAGGCTTTTCTGACACAGGCTCACCACCTAACTACTACTTATACGTTATTATACCGTTCAAGTTGTAAAAATACAAGATTTTTTAGCAGATCACTTGAAAGTCCTAAATCTTTTGGCCGAACTGTGGCCCAGGCGTAAAATTTCACTTTACCCACGATCTTGCCGGGATTATTTCTGAATGTAGTCCTGGGCTTGTTTTCCAATTGGATTAAGGAGCTAAATGAGTTTCATATTGTTGATAAAATTTTGGTCATTCGGGCGATAAGACAGAGCGAATTTTTGTGTATGATAATCCTAGTAACAACAGAAAGACCTCTGAGAGGTCTTTCTGTTGTTACTAAGGTTTATTGAGTGTGATTAAACCGAAAGAACGATTCGGCCAGCTATTTCACCCTTCGGAATATTCAAAATTGATATGTCTGTAGTAGAAGCTCCGCTTAGCTACCTCGTACTCCTCTTTGTCAAGATTACCTTTACTAAGCTCTAGTGCATGGTAACATAAATGATCTCCTTTTTTGCTCTATGAAGCACTATTGGATTTGCATACTTGGCTATAACAATATCGATACGCTTATTTGTAAGCAATTGTAGCTCATTTTTCAGGACTGAAAGCAACCGATAATCAACATTGTCTTCTACGAGAATATCAATGTCATTAGATACCTCTCCCCTGGCAGTTGATCCAAATACTCCTATTCTACTCAAGCCGAATTTCTCAAAAAAATTGTTACGAACCATAATGTCTTCCAACTGAGATATTTGATTAGTCTGCCCAAGCATTTCTATCACCTTCTTATTTTTCTACAATAATATTATAGTTAAATTTTACCACATAAACACAAGCATTGCTATCTTAACCCAACAAGTGTGGGAATTCATTCAATAGTCTCTCGTACAACTGTTCGTCTGATATCCTGTCAATATCATCAATGGCAAAAAAGTTTGCATTATCGACTACTCTGCTTTCCATGGTATCTAACTTTTCGAGGATGCCATAGTTTTCTCGCCCAATTCCTACGAATTGCCAAAACAAAGTCAACCATAGAATTGGAGTGAAATGAACTGCCAACGCCCTTGACACCGCCGATATCAAGTATTTTTCCACTTTCGGTTCAATTTCAGTATCGATAAAGACGATGGGTTTCAGGTTCTTTTCTTCCTTTAAATACTTGCTGTAGCGAATGATGAAGAGTTTTACTTTATAAATGAGGCAAGGTATGGCCTTCGGTTAATTAAGACCCATTAACTAATATGAAACCTCTTTCGATAGAATCAGTTTCCTCCAAAGGAAAGGTGCATTATAAAAAAATATCCTGCAACATCAAATTTGCAGGTACATATTTAACTTTAAAGCAATCCATCTCTATATTCAATGCGCATTTCTTAATGCTCTCCTCAATCCAATTCTCGTTCTTAACTTTACCACTACTACTTCATTTGCAGTATGAAAAATCAAAACATTATCCTTAGATTCCAAAAGCTCACGCGTTGCTTTATCATCTGCTATAGGCCCAATTACGGCTATTTCATCCACATACTCCTTGTCGTTTTCAATATGTGATTTTAGGACTTCAAACTTAACAAACTGATTGGGATAAGTATTTCTTACCTCATTCCACGTCATATAAAAACACCTTCCCAAAATTTAGTATTAATTAGTATATCATAAAAATTAAAGCGATACTTTTATTCCTGCGGTAGGTTTATCATACAGATTCTCTTAGCATTTTTTATGGGTTATAGGCTTCAATCTTCTCACTGACAAGCCTCAGCCGACCACCTTTTACTGACCAGACCGATTCAGCCCAGGCAACTGTATTGGCATGGGCAATGAACGAAATACGTTGCTTGCCATGAAGCTCCTGAGTACCATCACCGTCATCGTCAGCAGAATCCAGGCTGACAAATACATCATCCATGACTTCATCATCAACATACGACTGGTCTTTAAGAAATATCCCTGCTTTATTATAGACACCACTGTCCATATACCAAGGAACAGCTGCCCCATCATGAAAATTAACGATGGAATTAACCCCTGTGTTTTTATCGATAATCTTCATCTCAAACCCGGGAAGGCATACTACTTCCAGAGCCAAGCCTTTGTTCAGCTCTTCCTGAGATACCACTGAAACTACCTTTTTATTTTCATATGCCATTAGGGCATAAAGAACAATTCCTCCGCTGCCACCGGTTTCAACAGAAACCAGGATCTCGTTTTTCTTTGCGGCAGTGAAACTCCCGATATTGAATCGCGGCAACATGACTCCAAAATCTTCAGACAGTAAAAAAGCGGCAAACTTCCCTGTAACCCCATCCCTGACAACTACCGCCAAATTACGGGTTTGATGGCCAAAAAGGGCATTCGTATCATTGTTTTCGCCAACCAGCAGCACATCGTCGGCAGCACCGTCTCCATCGGCGTCAATTCTAGTGCTGTCATAAACATATCTAGTCTTTCCGTTTTCCGAATCATCCTGCGAGAACGTACTACCGGGAACAAAATCCGGAGAATACTGGTGTGTTGTATGTAATGAAGTTCTTTCCGAAACAGTAGGATCTGGGTTTTCACCGGAGGAAGTATTACTGGTGGTTGAATGACTTTCATTGGATGTTGAATTAATGCCGTCGAAGGTATTAAGACTGGCGACTGTTTTTTTGCCGCCCGTAGTATCATTCTGTGTATTGTTTGTATTACTGGTCCATACGAGTGGCCGTTTCTTCAATCGAAACAAAGCCGTCCATGTCATCTTCCTCAAAATATAACTCACATGCATTGTTTCCGAAAACAATTTCTTCATCTTGCTTATGAATAAACCCTTTCCAAGTATCAGCAGTCTGCAATGCAATGCCGCCCGTCAAAGTAACATTTGCACCAAAATCAGCAACAATCTCTAACCCTAAAACGTCGTGATAAAACTGCTTTGCTTTTTCTATATTTCTTACAACAATCAACGTGCAAGTATACTTCATTCTCACGATCCTCCACTGTAGATTAGATAAAAAATAACATTTTACTAATGTCCGGAGTTTGATAAATTCGACAGAAGATGGTTTATTGTGACAATTTGGTGTTTGGGAAAATACAATATATGACTATCTCCTTCTAAGTTGGTAAAACTATACATATAATATTGAAACAGTGTTTGGAAGGTGATATGATATGGACAAGAAAAACAATGATAGTCCTCAAGAGGAGGGAGAAAAAATGAGTATATTAGAAAGTGAAATATTAAGTAATAGACACTGTCCTCCTACTGAATCTTTAAGACAATCTTTAAATGAAGTTAAACTTATGAAAGAAGGGAAAAAGGCAGAAACTTCTCTTCAAGATTGGTTTTCAAAAATTAAGAAGGATAAAGAAAACGGGAGACTGTAGTTAAATGAATATTGTCCCGACTAACACATTTGATCAGGATGTTAGAGATTATATACGAAAAAAGAAGTATCGACATATAGAAGATGATTTATATGATGATATTTTTAAATGTTTAATCAATGACATTTTGATTGGGGACGAAATTAAAGGGTTGAATTTAAGTCAAAGTGAACATGTTTACCCAGCTAGAGCTAAACATACGAGTGTAAATGTAGGGAAAACTAATGGATTTAGACTTATTTATCTATATTCAGAAAGTTTATCTAAAATATATTTGTTGACTGTTTATTCAAAGAAGGATCATGAGACTATATCAAAGGCAGAGATAAAGAGAATAATTAAGACATACTTATAACGATAAGACCTCCGCATCGGGGTCTTATTATCATTCTCCCTTCCCTTTTTCCTCTTTAGTACCTACATTCAAAAACAGACATTCATATCCATATACAAACCGTTCCGAATGAAGCAGGAATATTCATACCACTTAGAAACATCTTTCGAAATTCATAGCAAGAATATCACTCCGCTGAAATCTCTTTCCGCTGCTTTTTCTGTCGTGCCTTATCCAGACGTTCTTGATACATCTCTCGAATCCAAGTACTCACAGGTGCCTTCCATTGTTGGCTTGGGCTGGGGATATTTTTGATCAGACTTCTGGGGTTTAACCCCATCTCTCTGGCCATTTTCAGGGTTTCGTCGTTCAGTCTGCATTTCTTTTTTGCTTCAGCCCATTCTGCATCCTTTTTTATATTACTAGCCATGTTGTGTTCCTTTCTTCACACAATTAAAATTAGATTAACATCCATATCAGTTACTATTTCGTTTTACAGCCCGATACTGCTGCTTGCTGCTGTTTGGCTTGTCAGGAACAGTCATCTCAATCAAGCCAAGTTCCAACGCGGGGCGCAAATAATTGTTGCTGAACGTTGGACGGTGCTTAAGTCCAAGCCGCTTCAAAAGCTCTTTTGCGGACAGCGTTTCGCTGCCTAAGGCGGACATCAGGCGCTCGACTTGATCGGTAACTTGCTCGCGAACTTGTTCGGTTTGCATAAGCTCATTGAAAGCATCTCGGATCACGCGGAGCATAAATTCAACAAAAGCTGTAGAATCCGCCGCTTTGTCGGCAACAGCCAATATGGTGTAATACTCCTGTTGACGTTCGCGGATTAAAGTCTCCACAGGCAACCAGTTAAAGATTGGTTTCCAGCGACTTAATAAAAGCGTCTGCCACATACGCCCCATACGTCCATTTCCGTCAGCAAACGGATGGATAAATTCGAACTCATAGTGAAACACGCAACTTTTGATGAGAGGATGAGTATCAGTTGTTTTGACCCAGTGAATCAGATCACTTATCAACTTAGGTATAACATCTGCAGGCGGGGCCATATGCACCAGCTTTTCTCCCGCAAAGACACCAACACCACCAAAACGAAAACGCCCAGCCTCATTTGTTAGCTCCGCCATCAATATCTTATGGGATTTCGATAGATCATCAATATTAAATGGGTCGAATGTAATAATAAGGCTGTAAGCATCAAAAGCATTTTTAACTTCGCGTATTTCATTGGGTGAGCCAAGAACACGTTTACCGTTAATAATGTCTGTCATTTGTTCCAATGACAGCGAGTTGTTCTCAATTGCCAGTGACGAATGAATGGTCCGTATTTGATTATCCCTGCGCAAATGAGGGTTCACCGCAGTTTCGCTTTTTACAGTAACAATGCCCACTTGCTCGCTGATTTCAGCGACCAGGTGAATGATTGCATCTGTGACACTATATAGTGGAACATAAGGCTTTTCTGGCAAAGGCTCACCACCTAACTACTACTTATACGTTATTATACCGTTCAAGTTATAAAAATACAAGATTTTTCAGCAGCTCACTTTCTATCTTGCATAGCTTACTCTGCGAAAAGCATAACACTCAGCTCAGACAATTCTATGTGGAAAAGGAGCAAAGCCTAAGATTAAATCAAAGCAATGCTAATACGTAGTCTCATCTCGTACTTATTTTCAATTGTTCTCACCCTTACGAACTCTAAATCCCTGCATAGACTGTTTCACATCACACCACAAGTCACTTAGAATCCCTTCTTGATAACCCGCTAGACCAGTTTTAAGAAGTTTTTCTTTGAGAGGAGCGAGTTCAGGAGAGGAGACTCTGTCGAGTTGTTTCAAGCGCTGAGGACTTAGGGGCTGATCCGAGCGCGAAAGCTGATAATCTTCGAGGGTGTAATGGATAAAGGTAGTCTGCTAAGGTATGCGCGAGAATTTGGGGGGCTGGTTTAAGTACCCGGTCATGCACGGGAAGGTCTTGCCAGGCTTGTTCTTGCTCGGAGGTTTTGCCAGCAACCTGTTCAGGAAGAATTAAAGCATCTAGAATACCCATCTCTTTCAAGGCACTCTCTAATCGTTCCCGAGTCGCCTGTGGAACATGATCGTGGAATTCCACTGCGCTGTAAAAAGAGACAAACGGGATCTTGATGTCTTGCAAGATTTTTCGGGCTTGATTTGTCAAGTCATGTCTCGCGGGCTCAGGGTCCTGGCGTTGACGCCAAACTTCAATCGCTTCGGATTTGGCTTAACTTCTTTCAGAACCTGTTCTTGCTCGTGTTTGACGTTAAGAATCTCTCTGCGGATCTTGTCGCGGGCTCTATCCGTCGCTGGGTCTGCACATGGTAGATCACTTTTTCGCTTAAATGTTAAATCATAATATTCACCAATAATCCCCAATAACCTTCTGCATATTTGAATATTTTGCAAATTTCGGCACATGATTGACCACAGATTAATCATCAACCTCGTAAGACTGCGACAATCTTACGAGGTTTTATATTATGGTACTACCTTTGTAGGTTTATATGTATTTCTTCTTTGTATTTCGGCAACTAATACGTCGACCTTTTGATTTTGTGTCATAAATTTCTCATCCTGTGTGAGAGGGATACCCTTTCTCCATGCTTCATTCGCAAGTTCGTTGAGTTTCTCCTTTTCTTTTTCCAGCTTTTCATTAAGAGGAATATTTTTCATGCTAACCCCCCTTATTTTCCATATTATTGAATCTTTTAACGATATATCGTTAGTATATATCACTTTTCGCTCCTCTTCAACGGTATTCCGTTAACTATTTGTAATATAAATTGCTATCCTGTGAATTATAAGGATAGCGTTTCTTTTTTGAGGTGATAGAATGAATATTTCTCAGGCGGTAATCCGCCGCATAGAAGAGCTGTGCCGGGAAAGGAATCTGAGCATTAATGCCCTCAGTAACGTTTCGGGCGTTACGCAATCGACAGTGAATGATATTATAAGCGGTAAAACATATAACGCAGGAATTGGTACCATAAAAAAGTTGTGTGATGGGCTCGGAATCAGCATACGATATTTTTTCGACAGTGATTTGTTTTCCCATCTAGAGCAGGAAATTAAGTAGTTTATGCAAAAAACCTCGTAGATTTTTCAAAGAAAATCTTACAAGGTTTTATTTGTTCTCACAGAAAAGGAGACGCCTTTTGAACTGCATCCAGTTTTTTAGACACCTCCTTCTTCGTCGTCTTCATTCCCGAACACTTCAGATAAATCATGAGCGTTTTCAGGCAGCATGTCAATCCCCAGCTTCTCCCTCAATACCTCCCGTATGTCCTGCGCAAAAATCGGCCTGCCTTTTTTTCCCAATTGGAAGAGCCAGCTGGGAAACCCGATGGCTTTTCTGGCGAATTTGGGACCGAACATACTCCTGCAGACCGGCCTCTACCTGAACAACGACAGCGTCCGCCGCGATTTCCCAGCCTGAAGTCTCCGAAGCTTCGGGGATGTGCTCATGCTCTCTGTCCATCATATATAAATGAAACCCCCAGCCTGGGCCCGGCCCAGTAATAAGCCTGGATAAAATCTTCCCCTTCGATGGCGCAGCCCGGCAGGTCCGGGAAAACAACCGTATATTTGCCGCTTATTTTATCCCGCTCAATAATGGCCGGGAAAACATATTTCCTCTTCATCATCCACCATTCCTTACTGCGTATCTCCGCCGGGACGAGCTTGCCTGCTCCACGTCTCATCCTTAAGCCACACATTCAAAAGATCGTAAACTTTATTCTTATAAGTGATATACGTCTCCTTGTCATTGGGGGCGATTTGGAGCAGCTCATGCTTCACATCCTTTATGGTTTTATCCAGGTTTTCACAGAGGAAGGCGATATGGTTGGCCCTGACCTTGAGCGACGTATTAATGAAGTTCGTTTTCATCCTCTCGTAGCCCTTGGCGGATGAGCTTTGTTGGAGCGATTCCAGCGAATCCTTCAGCTGCCTGGCCGTTTTATCGAGTTCCGCTTTGGACGCCTTGACGTTCTCCAATTGGACCTTCAGATTGTCGAGCTCCGCAGTCAGCCCGGTGATGATACCGCTTTGGTCTTCCACTGTTTTCTGAAGGCCCGCGTTCTCCTGCAGAGCCTGGTCTTTTTCCTGTAAAACCTGGTCTTTTTCTTGCAGGGTCTGCGTCCGTTCATTGACCGCTTGCCTGAGTTCCTGATTGGTCATTCCCTCGATATCCATATCGATGATGAATTGCGCCCGTTCCTCCTTTGGGATCCCTAAAAGAAGCACCGCCTGGCTGTAGTTCAGATTCGGATTCGAATCCGAATTTGAGGACGTAAGCTGTCCGGCTCCGTACTCTTTGAAGATACGCATCAGTTTATTGGCCCTGCTCTGGGAGAAATCCACCGACTCCTCCAGCCACTTGCCCCATTCTCCATACTTGAGCAGGGCCTTGGCCTCCGTCAGCTTCCTACCAATCTCGATGGCGGCGGCAAGGTAGATCCTCTCAGCTTGGTATTTGATCGTGTTAATTTCAGCCGCGATTACTTGCGGTGTGCGTTCGCTGATGATATCAGTTACTGTATCGGTTACTGTATCGGTTACTGTATCGGTTACTGTATCGGTTACTGTACCAGTCATGATATCCACACTCCTTGGGGCTAGTTTCACTCATAGGATATGTGGCCAGGCTTAAGAGTGTGACAACCTCAGTCATAGGCTTTTTAATTTAGGGAAGTACCCCGCTGTTTGGTCGAGACAACAGGGTACTTTCCTTTTTAGAATCTTTTTTCATTCCCCCAAACCTTTAACAAGGGGACAATCTTTCTCATAGTATATAAGGACAAGCGCGAACAAGCTCTGCTTGTCAAACCACTGAAGGGAGGGATAAACCATGGCGGTGACAGAGATAACTTTGGATTCGATAGTGTCAACAAAATACCAAACCGGTACTACTCCGGCAGGCGGCCCGGAGACCCAGAAGAAAAGCTTGAATTATGTGAAGCCTACAGCCACGAGTCAAGACATCTATGATGTTGCGGTGGCTCTATCAAGTCTGAGCCAGTATCCGCTGCTAAATGTTGTGCTCGGCAAAAACTGGGAGCTTATTAATGAATAAGCAGCGGAAAAATCCGCCTGAAAGACCAGCTATGAAAAGTCAAAGTAAATCTTTAGGAGGTGATTAAAATAGCCATTATTACAAGCAAGGTGTTAAAGCTAACCTTTCTTACCACCGGCGGCAAATCCTTCGTTATTTCCGTCCCACAGCCGAGGGAGAACCTGACACTGTCTGAGGCCCAGACTGTGATGGAAACGGTTATAGCGAAGAATATTTTTAACAGCCCCAGCGGCGAACTGGCCGCGATACGGGATATCAGGGTGATTGACATGACCACCAACGATCTCTACGATCCACCGGTGGCGTAAGCAATTTGCCCACAGAAAAGGAGGCGCCTTTTGAACTGCACTCAGTTCTTTAGGCGCCTCCTTCTTTGGTCTTCATTCCCGAACACTGGAAAAGCTATAG
>NZ_JUEE01000140.1:0-25122 GCF_000802135.1 Desulfosporosinus sp. BICA1-9 | reverse complement strand
GATAAAGAAACCTTTGAAGCGTGAGCTTAAGTAGGTGAAAGATAAATGAACGACGTAAAAAAGTACGATATTTCTAAGAACAACGTGAATATGGATGACGTATATATTAATGGGATTAACCCAGACCAAATTAGTGCCGACCAAATAAGCAAGGACGTACAGAATGCTGGGGTAGTCGGCGCAGGCGGTGCAGGATTTCCGACCCATGTCAAACTCTCAGCAAAGGCCGAGCTCGTTATCGTCAATGCCGCAGAATGTGAGCCCTTACTGAAAACCGACCAACAATTGGCAGCACGCCATCCAGAGCTTCTTGTTAAAGGCTTAACCCTAGCCATGAAGGCGACCGGTGCCCAAAAAGGAATCATCGCCTTAAAAGCCAAATATAAGGACGCGATAGCAGCCTTAGAGCCCTATATTACGAACACGAATAACCTAGAGATCGCCATCATGCCGGATATCTATCCTGCTGGAGACGAAGTTATCACCATCTGGTTGACTACGGGAAGGCGAGTCCCTCCGGGTGGAATACCCTTAAACATCGGAGTTGTCGTCAATAACGTCCAGACCCTGATCAATGTAGCAAAAGCCGTCGCTGGAACCCCCGTCACCACACGGACTCTCACCGTCACAGGGGCCGTCAAAGTACCGAAGACCGTCACCGTCCCGATCGGAACCTCCCTGCGCGACGTTCTCGAACTAGCCGGCGGCATCGACCAGGACCTCACGTATCTCAGCGGAGGACCCATGATGGGGACTTTGATCACTGACCTCTCGACCCCCGTGACCAAAACCACCGGAGGATTGATCGGCCTTCCTAAGGACCATCCACTGATTAAGCGGAAAAGCATGACCGTTGAAACGGTCCTAAGAATCGCCAAAACCGTCTGCGAACAGTGCAGTTTCTGCACCGAGCTTTGCCCAAGGCATATCATCGGTCACGAACTCTCTCCACATCGACTGATTCGAGCGGTCAATTATAAAAACATGGGAGACCCGTTACTAGTAACCAGCGCCCTAACCTGCTCAGAGTGTGGCGTATGTGAAGCCTATGCTTGTCCGGTGGGAATCTCACCCCTGAGAGTGAATATAGCCTTGAAAGCAGAGCTTCGAGCCAAAGGCATCAAATATCAAGGGGAACTTGGGAAGGTTGACCCGATGGCTAAACATCGCTTAATCCCATCGTCACGTTTAATGGATCGCTTGAGACTAAGGCCCTGGTATAAGGAAGCTCCTTTATCTTTAGACGTGTATCAACCAGAGGAAGTTACGCTCAAGCTCCAACAGCATATTGGCGCACCTGCAGTACCCATCATCAAAGTTGGAGACATCGTTCAGGTTGGACAACTGGTCGGAGAAATCCCAACAGGAGCACTAGGAGCAAAGGTCCACGCCAGTATCGACGGAACCGTAATCCAGATGACCCCTCAAACCATAACGATACGGAAAGGTGGTGCAGCCAAATGATCCATGCCATAGGGCTGGTCGAATTAACAAGCATAGCACAAGGTATCGAATGCGCCGATATCATGGTCAAAACAGCTGACGTGACCATTTTGGTAGCGAAAACCATCTGCCCTGGAAAGTATATCGTCATGGTGAGTGGAGATGTCTCGGGAGTCCAGCAATCTGTGAACGCTGGCATCGACTTAGGTGCGGAGACCGTAGTGGATTCTTTTGTCATCCCTAATGTTCATCCCTCCATCTTACCAGCCATCGGCAACGCCAACAGGCTATACGACATTAAAGCCCTAGGGATTATCGAGACGTACAGCGTGGCATCCTTAATCGAAGCAGCCGATGCTGCGGTAAAAGCAGGAGATGTGGAGCCAATGCTGATCCATCTGGCCTTTGGAATCGGGGGCAAAAGCTATACCGTACTCACAGGAGAAGTCGCCTCCGTGAAAGCAGCGGTCGAAGAAGGAAGCGCCATAGCCAGTGAAAAGGGCCTCCTCATTCGTCAAGTTGTCATCCCACGACCCGCAAAGCAACTCATCGAAAGCCTGGCATAAATCGAAGTTCGAGGTTCGAAGTTCGAAGTTCGAACGAGGATCACGAACTGGATGCGAAGTACGAGACACGAAGCAAGGGGTTCGAAACAAGGATTACGAACTGGATGACACGAGGCACGAAGTGCGAGGGAATGGAAGCGAGTTTCGAGGCTCGAAACGCCACCTGAACTACGCATCTATTTAATACGAAGTACTAAAGGAGACTAAAACGAGGCGCGAAGCCCAAGTTTGAGCCAGAGATAACTAGTAACGGAAACTTAAAAATCGAGCATCGAGCATCGAACCTCGAGCCTCGATAAGGAGGTGTGCTATGGGACGATTTATTTCGGCGGCCGTATTACGAGATTTGGCTAAGTTAGATAAAAATGTAGTTTTAGAAGAAGATAGTGTTCTAACTCCCTCCGCCAAAGATCTCGCTAAAGAATTAGGGATCACGATTAGCAAAGGGAGACAGGAAATTGTCAGTCGCAGTGTTGTTAGTCAATCGACCGAACCACTGGCGAATCAAAAGTCTAGTGTCAAAGAAGTCAGCGTTTCCTCTGGAAACTCAACAGATGCAGGAAGCCAGAGTGAAGACCTTAAAAAAGCGGTGCAGAAGATTCTGGGTGAGGTGCTCAAACCAGCCTGTGAGAACCCCAAAGCCACTCATGTCAAAGGGGAAACCGTAGTCATCCAGCCTTTTCTGGAAGCTCCTCCAGGGCAAAAGGTGGGACTCGTCGATGTGATCGATTCACGGGTGGGCAACCTTGCCTCGGGTTTTATGACCTTTGATCACTCCAGATTGCCTTGGTTTTTAAATTATGATGAAGTCGATTATGTCATAGAGGGAGAGTTTGTCTTAGAAGTTGAGGGGCAAGTCTTTCGCGCTAAACCAGGAGATGTGGTCTATATTCCTAAGGGAAGCCAAGTGGTTTTTTCCTCTCCGACGTTTTGTAAAGTATTCTATGCTACCTACCCTGCTAACTGGGCAGATTTTTGCGATTAGAGATATTAAATTAAGCTAGGGCTATCTGAACTCTTCCTGAAAAGGAAGAGTTTTTTATGTTGGGCAACAACGGGCACTTGATTGTGAAAGAATAATGGGATTGCATATAGACACAAGGTAAGTTATCCGCAAGTTCCTCAAGCCCTTGTACCACAAGGGTTTGAGGAACTTCTCGTGCCTGCAGATCGTCGAACCCGAGCATCTAAAACGGGGGTTATTTATAAAGATACATTTTCAACAGATGGTCCTAGGGATATTGGTGGAATCTCAAAATTTTATTATATATCACATATTCATTATATAGACACATAATAAATATGTGATATATAATATATTAAGATAAAAATATTAGACTGCCATGCTGTAGGTGAATAATCGAGCTTGGAGGTGATAGCTAATTACTATAAGTTGGGAGCATGGGGAGTTTGGAAACATAGGCTAAAAAATGGGCAGAGATTGACTAGTTGGAGTGAAAGGAGATAAACGATGTCAAATATTCTTATGTTAAAGCCCCTGGCTAACCTCGTGGAAAAAGACTCTAAGCTCTGGGTTCGAGACCTTAACCAAGTTTTCACTGCAACCAACGGTAAGACAACGGCAGCCATAAAAAATGTTAACTTGCAAATTGCAGACCAGGAGTTTGTAGCCATCGTTGGCCCTAGTGGTTGTGGTAAAAGTACCCTGTTGAATATATTGGCAGGATTGATTAAGCCCAGCAAAGGAGAGGTTCTATTAGATGGAATAACCATTAACGGTATATCTTCCCGTATCGGCTATATGTCCCAGGCCGACTCCCTTTTACCGTGGCGTACCGTGCTTGATAATGTAGCTATAGGCTTAGAGATAAAAGGAGTGCCAAAAGCAGAACGCAATTCTGTGGCTAGAGAACTAATCGCTAGGACCGGACTGAAAGGGTTTGAAGATAGTTACCCTTCTGAGTTGTCTGGCGGAATGAGAAAAAGGGTGGCTATCATCAGAATTTTAGCCCTAGATCCAGAAATATTGTTTATGGACGAACCTTTTGGTGCTTTAGACGTCCTTACTAAAGAAATGCTTCAGGATGATATTCTAAAACTATGGCAAGAGACAAAAAAAACCATCGTGTTTGTGACTCATGATTTGACCGAGGCGATCACTTTAGCGGATCGAGTAGTGTTAATGACTTCGCGCCCTTCAACTATCAAATCTGAGTATAATATTCCACTGGAGAGACCCAGGTCAGCCCTGGAAACTCGTTTTGATCCCCAATTCGTCGAACTTCAGAAATTAATCTGGAATGATTTACGGACCGAAGTAATCATGGCGAAAGGAGGAGAATAAGTTGTTGTCCGCTTCTGTTAAGAATAAGGTAACCATTTATAGTTGGCGCATTTTGATCACGACCGTTTTATTATCTATCTGGGAATTGGGAGTCAGATATAAAGCCTTTGATGCTTTCTACATAAGTCAGCCTTCAGAGATATTCAATGATTTAATTACCTTATTCGCTACTGGTGAAGTATTCCCACACATCGCCATCACCATGGAAGAAGCTTTGTTGGGTCTTGTCATAGGAACCATCGCAGGGGTTACAGTAGGGTTCGTACTAGGGAAATTCGAGCCAGTAGCCAAGGTTCTGGATCCAATTATTATGGCTCTTTACGGTATACCTAAGCTGACTTTGGGTCCTTTGTTCATTTTATGGTTTGGCATGGGGATCAAGTCTAAAGTATTTATTGCCTTAATCTCTGTATTTTTTTTGACTTTTTTTAGTGCCTATAGTGGGTTTAAAAACGTGAGTCCGAACTTGATCAACACAGTTAAGCTTATGGGAGCAACTCAGGGTCAGATTTTGCGTAAAATCATTATTCCTTCATGTGTGCCTTGGCTGTTAAACGGTTTAAGAACGAGCCTTGGTGCTGCTTTGTTAGGAGCAATTGTAGGTGAATATATCGCGGCCAACTCTGGTTTAGGTTGGATGGTTAGTAACGCTAGTGGGATGTATAACACAACTCGAGTGTTATCCACGATAGTAATTTTATCGGCTTTAATGGCTATTTTGAATTACTGCGTTACCTTGCTAGATAACCGTCTCCTGAAATGGCGAGTCTCAACCGAATAGATAGAAACTAGGAAACGATAAATATTTAATAATGCCCAGCAGAGTTCTTTCAGATGATCTTAAATTTTTTAGATAATTAAACATCAAATTTGAGTAAAGGGTGAAGTAAAGTGAAAAGAAGCGCAATGGCTATTCTTTTGTTAGTTTTACTACTTGTAACCACGATAACTATCGGTTGCGGAAAATTGAATACGGAGACGGTTTCGAAAACAGTAGACCCATCAGAACTACAAAAAGTGGTTATAGCTCAACCAGGAGGATCGGGCGAATCATGGCTGCCGGTCTATATTGCAAGTTATTTAGGCTATTTTAAAGAAAATGGACTTGATGTTAGTTTTGTCAATTTTGCTGGTGGGCCATTGGTCATCACTTCCCTACTTGCTGGGGACTCACAATTTGCTTTAACTGGGTATGAACAAGTAATGAAGACCAATGAGAAGGGTAAAGATACCAAGATGATTGTTGCCACTTCCGCAAAACATCCTTGGGCGTTCATAGTTTCAAAGGATATTGAAACTATTGCTGATCTTAAAGGAAAAACAATATCTGGCGGGATGGATGGTTCTTCGCCACGTGGTTTTGTTAGAGCAATAGTGAGGCATGGTGGACTGGATCCTAACAAAGATGTCCAATTCATTTCTCTGCCTTCCGGTGGGGAGATAGGTGCCCTGGGAAATGGCCAAATCTCTGCAACTTTTGGTGGCAGCAATATAAAACTTGACTTGCAAAAACGTGGCTATAAGGTGCTCGTAGACCTGGCAGATTCGGAACAACATCAGAAAGTTCTGGAAGCAGATAATTATCCCCTATTTGTTATCCAAGTGACTGAAGATTACATCACGAAAAATCCGGAAAATGTACAAAAGTTTACGGATGGTATAGTGAAAGCGATGAATTGGGTTAACAATCATTCTACGGAGGAGATAGCGAAGGTTGTAGCACCGAAATTCCAAAACATGGATAAGGATATCATTGCAGATATTATTGAAGATACAAAAAAGACCTTATCCTCTGATGGTTATTTCACGCAAGAGGGGCATGATGCAGCGGTCAGACTTTCTATCGATGCTGGACTAATTGCCAAGCCATTATCAATGGAAAGCGTAGTAGATGAATCCTTCTTAAAAAATGCCCATGCTAAGCTAGATGAAAAATAAATTGTGTTAAGGGACCAAATTTTTGACCATTATTTAGCTTTTTCTGAGTGCATGGGATCTTAGGTTCTCATGCAGGAATTAAAGAGGGTTTCATTTGATGATGTTCTAGAGGAGGTATTCTTATGGATTACGACCAACAAACATTTCAAACAGTATGTGCAATGTGCAACGGAATGTGTGGGTTAGAAATAACCATGGAACAGGGTACTATTGTGGGAATTAGCGCACGGAAGGATTCTCTTTCACAGGGACATCTTTGTCCAAAGGGTAAGGCTATTGCTGAAATAGTCCAGGCACCCGATCGTCTTAAGACCCCAGTTAGGAAAACTGGAGATGGCCGATGGCAAGAAATTTCTTGGGATGATGCTCTGGATTTAATCTCTCATAAGCTAAGTGATATTAAAGCCAGATTTGGTGCGAAGGCAGTGGCCGTTCATGTAGGACAGACGGGAGTAAGGAAAGAATTCACTCCATATTTAGAACGATTTTGCAGGGTCTTTGGCACCCCAAACTGTTCATCTTCGGGAAGTCATTGCCATGTTGCGAAAGCAATGGCCAATAGTATCACCTATGGCGCTTTACCAATTCCTGATTACGCGAATAGCGCTTGCATTGTTTTGTGGGGCTCTGATCCTTCAGTGTCCTGCCCGACCTTAATGGAAGATATCAATAAGGCAACGGTCTATGGTGCAAAGCTCCTTGTTGTAGATCCAAGAGTCACTAAATTAGCGAGGAGGGCTGACTTTCATCTGCAATTAAGGCCAGGAACTGACGGAGCATTAGCCCTAGGAATCATAAATGTTATTATACAAGAAAATCTTTACGATCAGGATTTTGTGAATCAATGGACGATTGGTTTTCCAGAACTAACCGAATTAGTTAAACACTATTCTCCATCTAAAGTGGAACAAATCACTTGGGTTCCTGAAGCTAAGGTAATCGAGGCAGCTCGTCTCATTGCGCTATCTTCTTCAGCTTGTGTTACATCTGGGCTCGCTCTCGAACTTCAGACTAATGGTTTTCAGGCCTTGCGTGCCATAGCCATTTTGCAGGCCATCACCGGAAACTTAGATGTCCCCGGGGGCGCTTTGTTTGTGCCACTTGCCAAACTTGCATCTTTAGCCCCGGAGAACACGCTGGAGTCAGACGAACTGGCCATCGGACAAAAGGAATATCCACTTTTTCATGACCACACTAAGCGTGCTCAAGCTAATTTGTATGCTGAGGCTATCCTTACAGAAAAGCCTTATCCGATCAAGGGAATGATTGTCGCCGGTAGTAATCCAATGCTGACTTGGCCCAATACAGATAAGGTTAGGGAAGCCCTAACTAAACTGGAGTTTCTAGTAGTCATGGATCATTTCATGACAGAAACTGCTAAGTTGGCTGATTTGGTGCTTCCTGCGTCAACGTTCCTGGCGCGTATAGAGTTATGGAATGGCGCCAGTATTTATGGCGTACAGAAGCTTGGTTTGTCTCCTCAAGTCCTGGAAGAGAAAGATTGTCTTACAGATTGGAGCTTCTGGAATCAGTTGGCTCAAAAAATGGGCTTTAAGGAAAGTTTCCCATGGGCAAGTGAAGAAGAGGCACTAAACTTTAGGTTAGAACCGCTCGGTTTAAGTGTGGAAAGCTTAAAGCAGTACCCTGAAGGGTATGAATATGGACAGCAAAGAGTTAAGAAATACGAAACAACTGGATTTAAAACTCCTTCAGGAAAAGTAGAGATTTATTGCAAAGATCTGGAAGAACAGGGCTATGAACCCCTGCCTGTTTACAGGGAACCACACTCCAGTCCTCTCTCCATGCCAAAGCTAGCTAGAAAATACCCATTGGTTTTAACAGGAGCTAGAAACGTCGGATATTATCATTCCCGTTATCGAAATATCCCCTCGCTTCGCAAAATGTCGCCCGAACCGCTCGTGGAGATTCACCCCGAACTAGCCAAGATGTATGGGATAGAAGATGGAGAGGAAGTAGTGGTAGAGTCTTGGCGGAGAAAAGAAATTGTTCTTAAAGCAAAGATTACTGAAACAATTGATTCCAGAGTGATCTCTATTCCACATGGATGGAGCGAGTCTAATGTTAATTTATTAACAGATGATCAAACATTGGACCCGGTGACCGGTTTTCCTGCTTATAGATCCCTATTGGCACGTCTTTACAAGAAAGCCGATTGTAAACGTTCTGTTTAGAATGCAGTTACAATGTCAATCGACTAAAGATTCACTAAAAAGCTTGCTAGGTATTGTAAATAAATAACTAGAATGCCTCGGAAGAGGCATGATGGCTATAAACGAGGTGAAAAATGGGTAAGGATAATTTGACATCGGCAGAGCGGATGAAGGCTTTAGCCAATAAGCAAGGCTTGGATAGGGTTCCGGTTAATCCCGGTGTGAGCCTTCATGCGGCATCCATAAGTAATATGTCAGCTAGGGAGTATTATCTAGAACCGGAAAAAGCTTGGCAAGCCCAATTATGGGCAAAGGAACTCTACCAGTATGACTCAGCTCCATCCTATGGAATCCCAGACTGGAGTGGGTGGGATTTCGGGGGAGAACTCCAATTTCGAACCTCTCCCCGAATTTGCTTACCGTCACTAACTAAACATTCCGTAGAAAAACCCATGGATGTCGAAAACCTGCGAGTCCCCAATCTGGAAACCGCTCCTGCTTTTAGCAGAATGCACCAGTTTGCCAGACTAGCTCGTGCCAAGGGTTATTCTGTTTCAATTCCTGGTGGTTCCCCCATGGGGATTGCTGGCACGATTGTTGGACTTGATCTCTTACTACGTTGGTTTCATAAAGAACCTGCGTTGGTACATCAGGTTTTGCGTTTAGCCACAGATTACCTTATGCAAATTGCTGACCAATACATAACAGAGTTTGGGCCAGAAAACTGTTCAGTCTTTTCCACCTATCCGCTAGAGTGTCATGCGTTGGTCTCCCCTAAAGTCTTTGAGAAGTTTAGTCTCCCTTATGTCAAGGAGATTCAATACAAGTTAAGAGCCAGAGGTATAAAAAAATGGGTCTTTCATCTCTGCGGTGATCATACCAAGAACTTGAGCCTATGGACTCAAGAAATCCGCCCGGAACCAAGATCTACCATTACCATCGGACATGAGATGGACATTCAGCATGTAGCCCGTACCTTCGGGGAGGAAATAATTATCGGCGGCAATATCCCAACCACTCTGCTTCAGCTCGGTACTCCCGAAGAAGTTTTAGAGGTAAGCAGGGACATCCTTGAAACGATGAAAAATCATCCCGGCGGCTTTATTTTAATGCCTGCTTGTGCATTACCCCCTCTGACTCCGCCGGTCAATGTTTTTGCAATGCTTAAAGCAGTTACCCTTTATGGTCGGTACAATAGTTAGTTTTAATATATTAAGAGAGTTTTAAGTGATTGTTTTGCATAAAGACACAAGCCTAACTCAATAATCAGCATAAAATATCACCATGTTACAATATATTCTTATATACGACACAGTTCTCCTTATGTTAATATATAAATAAATGGTTATAGCAAGTAATGGAGGGGACATCATGGATAAAGAAACACTATTTCGAGAAATCTCACACGCACTCGTAGAATTTGAATCTGAAAAGGTCGCAGAGCTGGCACAGGAAGCTCTGAAACAGAATATACCAGCCTATACAACTATTACGGAGGGGTTAGTCCCAGGTATGAACGAGGTCAGTAGACTTTATGAGGAAGAGGAATATTTCCTTCCCGAAATCTTGATGTGTTCTGATGCGTTTAATGCTGGACTCGATGTGGTTAATCCCCATTTGGATAAAAGCTCAATGGAAAAACCCATCAAAATGGTGATCGGAGTAGTAGAAGGGGACACTCATGATATAGGGAAAAACCTTGTTCGCATTTTGTCAGGAGCTGCAGGTTTTGAAGTATACGATCTGGGCCGAGATGTACCACTTGACCGTTTTATTGAAAAGGCTGAAGAAGTAGAAAGCGATATGATTTGCATGTCTACTTTGATGACCACTACTATGGATGGCATGAAAACGGTTATTGACCGCTTAAAAGAACGAAATATTCGAGATAAATACAAAGTTCTGATTGGTGGAGGTCCTATTTCCCAAACGTTCTGTGATAAGATTGGAGCCGATCTTTACGCTAACGATGCCAGTTCAGCCGTGAGAAAAGCCAAAGAACTCATGGGGAGGGCCTAACTAATATGTTAATCAGGGAAGATATTTTAACCCCTAAAGAAAGAATGATGGCCCTTTTAACTGGAAAACCTCTAGACAGAGTTATCTGTATGCCCATTGTAACGACCAATACTGCTCAGCTGATTGGCAAAACCGTAAAGGAATTTCAACTTGACGGCAAGGTCATGGCCGAAGCACATATTGCGGGATTTAAGAGATTTGGCTATGATTTAATTTATCTCTTCACGAACTGTTCCTATGTGGCGGAAGCTATGGGTGCCGAACTAGACTATTCTGAGAATGAACCAGCTAACTGTGAAGTTTCCATTATTAACTCTAAGGAAGACTTAAGCAAAATCAAAGTTGCAGAAAAGAATGACGGCCAATTCCCTGTTTACTACGAAGCACTGGAAATCCTGAATAAAGAAGTGGGGGATCAGGTTTTCATTTCCGTTTGCTTTTCTGGACCTGTTTCCACAGCTGCCACCCTGCGGGGTGTTGAAGCTTTTGCCCGCGATACCTACGCAGATCCAGAACTTTGTCATACCCTTTTGAGAATGGCTACAGACAGCTGCAAAAACCTAATTCGAGAAATTTCCAGTTATGGAGCTATGCCTATTATTCTGGAGCCCATTGCTTCAGGTAGTCTTTTCAGCCCCAAGATGTTTGACAAAATCGCCTATCCCTACATTAAAGAACTTGTGGACTTAGCCCATGAGCTCAAAGCCCTTATTCCCCTGCATATTTGTGGTAAGACTCACAAGATTGTGGACAAGATGACCGACACTGGGGCAGATGTGATCAGTCTCGACAAATGTGATTTGGCGATTGCTCGGGAAAAGGTAGCTGGCAGAGCACTCATACTAGGCAATATTGATCCTGCCAACGAACTCCTTTTCGGTCCAGTGGAAGAAATTCATAAAGTCTGCGTTGAGGCACTTGACATAATGAAAAATTATACTCCAGCTTTTGTTCTCTCAACAGGGTGCGAAACGGGTAATAAAGTACCTTTCGAGCATATCCAGGCAATGCTCGATGTGGCTAGGAGCCACGGTTTATATGATTATAAAGAAGGTGAATAATCTTGAACGAAAAAGAACGCTTATTAAGCGTATTGAAAGGAGATCGGGTTGACCGACCTCCCGTTATTTGCCCTGGAGGAATGATGAGTGCCTGCGTTACGGAGTTATCCGATCAAGTAGGAGGCGGCCATCACACTAACGCCAGAGCTATGGTGAGTGCTGCACGGAAAATTAATGAGCTGATAGGCTTTGAAAATTATGGTGTACCGTTTTGCTTAACTGCTGAAGTTGAAGCCCTAGGTGCCATTGTTAACCTAGGAGATAATCTTGTCGAACCTAGAGTCACTCAGTACAATGATCAGTCACTAGAAGCCATCATTGAAAACAACTACCGAGTTGACGTTTCCACTGGCAGGATGGGAGTTGTTTTAGAGGCGGTCAGGGAACTCAGCAGCAGCAATAATGGGGTCCCAGTGATTGGTAATGTCTCCGGTCATATCAGTACAGCCACTTCGGTTGTCGAACCTCTCGAAATGTTTAAAATGTTGAGGTGGGAACCTGAGCGGGCTGCTCGTTTCCTGGCTTTTACTAATGACTATCTTGTCAGATATGCTTTAGAGATGGTTAGGGCTGGTGCTGATGTTATCTCTATATCGGATCCCACGGCCACAGGAGAAATTCTGGGACCACGCAATTTTCAAAAGTTTGCGGTTCCGTTCTATCAGACAATCATCAAGGCTCTTCATAAAGAAGGGGTTCCTGTCATCCTTCACATCTGCGGTAATGCTAGCAATATCATCGATTCCCTCAATCAAGTAGAGGTTAATGCTGTTAGTTTTGACTCAATTGTCAATATGAAAACTGCTCGTAAAGGACTGAAGACAGGGCTTATGGGTAATGTTAATACCCAACTTTTGCACACTGGAGTAAGAGAGAAGATTGTGTCCATCACCCGTAATGCCCTTCATTCAGAGGTGGATATCGTTGCTCCTGCTTGCGGTCTAAGTATGGCTACTCCGATAGGCAATCTCAAAGCCATGACAGATTACGTGAAAGAAGGTTCGTATCATTAACATGGTTAAGGTGCAATTCACCAAGGAGGATATTTCCATAGAAGTTGCCGAGGGAGATCGGCTTTCTGAATGTATTAGGGCAGCAGGTCTAGACTTAGAGACTCCCTGCAATGGGTTAGGTCTTTGCGGCAAATGCCGGGTCAAGGCTTGGGGCGACTTATACCCCGCAGAGGATTTGGAGAGCGTGTTCATCAATGCCCCAGACATCCGTTTGGCCTGTTTGGCTAGGGTAAAGAGGGATGTATGGATCGAGCTTTACTCTAACGTTAACCAGCTTAAGACCATTAATCAAGGCGTTGCGATTGAAGTTGAGGTAGATTGTTCGGTAAAGCAAGTTTTGTTACCACCTCCTGAAAGGACAGCTCAGGCTTACCTGGAAAGATTACCTTATAACCCTAGCTCTGTGGACATTTACCGAAAGGCCGGTAAACTAGAACAGGCCGGAAATCAACAAGTCTATGGTGTTTTAATTGACGACCGCCTTGTTGACCTGGGATCCAAGCCTGGTAAAATCTTGGGAATTGCTTTTGACATTGGGACCACCGGAATTTCCGCTTATCTCCTAGACCTGGCTACTGGGGCAATTCTCTACAAGAGATCCTGCCTAAACCCTCAGACGCAATTTGGGGGAGACGTCTTGTCAAGAATTAGCTACTGTCTAGAAAATCCCCAAGGCATGCTTCAGCTTCAGGAGGTTATCATAGGAAAACTAAATAGTCTGGTGTCAGATCTGATCGGTACAGCCGAAGGAGTGGAACGTGTTTATCAGGTAGTTATAGCAGGAAACACGACCATGCTGCACTTTGTACTTGGTGTTTATCCTGGGTCGATAGCCAAATCCCCTTACCGATCGGTTTTCCTTGAACTGGTTGAACTGAAAGCTAGGGAGGTCGGTATACTTATTTGCCCGGAAGGAAGGGTAACCCTATTGCCTTCAGCATCGGGGTATGTCGGAGCGGATATCCTTGCCGGTCTAGTGGCCACAGCGTTTAATAAAAAAGATCATTCGGCAGTCTTTTTAGATATCGGAACAAACGGTGAAATCGTGGCTAATCTGGGAGGTAGGCTTATTGCTACCTCTACTGCTGCCGGCCCGGCCTTGGAAGGAATGAACATTTCCTGTGGTAGTCGTGCCGAAGAAGGAGCTATAGACACTTTTTTTATAGATGATGAGCTTGAGCTTCATTTTACAACGATAGGAGGCGCAACTCCTCCCAAGGGAATCTGTGGCAGTGGACTTATAGATATAACAGCGGCCATGGTCAAACACGAAATCATCCTGGCCAGCGGGCGCTTTAACCCAAATCTTGACCTCGGGCTAAAAGCTAGGGTAAGAGAAAAGAAGTTTTATCTGACTGAGGAAATTTATATCTCCCAGAGAGATATTCGTCAGATTCAGCTGGCCAAAGGTGCTATTGCTGCAGGGGTAACCCTACTCCTCGAAGAAGTTGGCATTCCTCTCGAAGCCATAGAGGAAGCAGTCATTGCTGGAGCCTTCGGGTATCATATTAATCCTGATAGTCTTCTGCAAATCGGCCTCTTGCCTAAAGGGTTTATGGGTAAGATCACCTTTGTCGGAAATTCCTCAGCGGAAGGCGCCCGTTTGGCTCTTATCAATCAGGGAGTAATGACCGAGATTAATGAATTGAAGAACAAGATAGAGGTTCTGGAGCTTTCCACAAATCCTCGCTTTCAGGACTACTTTGTAAAAGCATTAGGCTTTTAATACAGTCATAATTACAATTTCGTTCATATCAGTGCAACTAGGGCGGCTGCCTTGGCACCAGCCAAGTTTTCTATATACAGTCAGAAGTACAATTTCGGGTCTATATCGGGGGTGTTTCAATGATTAAGGTAGATGTTGTTTCGGGATTCCTGGGTTCGGGTAAGACCACTCTGGTCAAGAACCTTCTCCAAGTTCACCAAAAGGAAAAGGTTGTTCTGATCGAAAACGAATTTGGGGACATTGGCATTGATGGGGAACTGTTGGAAAGGGAAGGCTTTGAAGTATTTGAAATTTCAAGTGGTTGTATTTGCTGTATTATGCAGAAGGATTTCGAGCAAATGCTGACAAGAATTATTAAAGATTTCAACCCGCAGAGGATTATCATTGAACCTACCGGAATCAGTATCCTCAGTGAAATTATCGATATTCTGCGCAAACCGGAATTCGGTTCCCTTCTTCAGATTAACTCCCTTGTCACTGTTGTAGACAGTATTAATTACCTACAACAATGCGAAGTCTTTGGAGAGTTTTTCGAGGACCAGATCACGAATGCCTCGGTCTTGACCTTAAGTAAAAGCCAGCTGGTTGACAGCGAAACTATAGGCAAGGTTATTACTTCCTTGAGAGACTTTAATGAAGATGGGGAGATCATCAGCAAACCTTGGGATGAATTGGATCCAGCGGAATTTGAAAGCCTCCTTGATGCGCAAGTGGACTTGGATCTTAGTGATATCCTTCATACACAGTACAAACCTTGCAGTGAAAATGAATTTGAGACCTTGGCTCTCCAGACTTCCCAGTCTTTTAGCCCTGAGGAACTTGAGCACATCCTTACCCTTCTCAGTCAGTCTAAATATGGTCAGGTTATACGGGGCAAGGGTTTTCTCAAAAGTTATCAGGGTTTCTTGGATTTTAGTTACACTAATGGCCAGTTTATTGTATCGGCGAGTAACTTTAAAACCAGTGGTAAGTTGTGTCTAATTGGAAAAAACCTTAGGGAAAAAGAAATTAAGGACTTATTTAAGGTCAAAGGTGGGGGGTTGTTTAATTGGTTGAAATTCTGATCGACAGCTTCCTAGATGTAATCAAGGTAGTCCCAGTTTTGTTTCTGATCATCCTCTTATCGGACTGGATCACTAGAAAGCTTAATAAAGGAACGCCCTTTTTCAGCCGTGTAGCCAAGTTGGATGTCCCAGGTGGAGCTTTATTGGGAATAATCCCCCAATGTGGTATATCAGTGGCTTTTGCCAAGCTCTACGGGAATGGTTACATCTCCTTGGGTATGCTCATAGCCGTTTTCCTAGCTGGATCTGATGAAGCCCTGATCATCATCAGTGCCCATCCTGATAAGCTCCTGCTAATCTTCGGGATTATAGGGATCAAGCTCTTGGTTGCGATTGGAGCAGGCTTCATAATAAACCTAGTGATCAAGGAGAAGCGCAACCGCCTCAAAGGGTGTGGCATAGATTGCAATTGTCCCAAATGTGGTAAACACAAAAATATGCTGGTCAATAGTCTGGTTCATACCTTAAAACTTACGCTCTATTTGTATGTTACTGTTTTGATAATCGGGACCTTGGCGGAACGGTTCGGTGAAGAGGGAATCCTTGAACTTCTGGGGCGAGATACCTTTCTCCAACCGGTATGTGCTTCTTTGATCGGCATGATTCCTAGCTGTTTTTCGTCTGTGCTCATAGCCGAGGGTTATATCAAAGGGGTCTTGGGTTTTGGATCCCTGATCTCCGGGTTACTGGCTAATACGGGATTCGGTATCCTAGTGCTCTTTAGGGAACTTCCCTTAAAGAAAACCCTCTTGATAATCCTGCTCCTACAAGCCATCAGTATCTTAGTAGGGGAGATGTTTTATTTTACTATTAGATAATGACGTTACTTTCAGAAGAATTTAAACTCTATTTGAAAGCTAGTTGAACTCAGTCAAGGAGCTAGAGCCATCCACGAAGCGGAAATTGTGAGTAATAGAACTCGAACTTCGATTTCTGGCCTCCGGCTTCTGACGACTGACTTCTGATATAGGGGGAATGTTGGATGGACTTTAAATGTACGGGAGACGATTTGGAACAGATTCCGGAAGAGGTGGTTAAAAAAACGGGCATTACCCTGCCAGGAGGCCATTGTAGTAAAAATAGCATGGCACTCCTTGCCACGGAACTGAGGAAACATCACGGGGATGTCATAGCTCGGGTACCTTTCTGCGTAACGGTCGAAGCAGAAGCTTACGGGGCGCATATCAAGCTGGGCAACGCCTTAGCTGGGCCTAGGGTGGAAAGTTACCTTTTTACGTCTATAGAAGAAATGTCCAATCTCCAAGGTTTAGATTTGACTAGGGGTCGCATTAGAGAAGTCCTGGATGCAGTGGGAATTTTGGTTGAAGCTGGGGAGAAAGTGGCTTTAAGTGTCGAGGGTCCCTTTACAATCTTATCTGCCCTAATTGACCCCCTGGATTTTTATAAAGGCCTTCGTCGGGATCCTCTTCGAATCCAGGAAATCCTGACTGTCGTTGAAGAAGGTATCATCCGCTATAGCCTTGAGGGTATCAAAAGGGGTGCCTCGATTATTTCTTATGGAGACCCGGTTGGAGCTATGGGCATTATTGGACCTAAGGTCTATCGGGAGTATAGCGGCCCTTCAAGTTGGAGAATTATTAAAGGAATTAAGGAAACTGGTGAAAAGGTGCTTCTTCATCTCTGCGGTAAGACTTCAACGGCACTAGAAAAACTGGAGATGCTTAGATCTTATCCTATAGAAACTGACGATGCTTTGACGTATGGTCAGGCACTGTTAGGGCTGCTTAACAAGACCACTGGGCCGATTGTGATAGGGCATAGATGTATTAAAGGAAGTTTAAATAAGATGAGTCAACCGGTTCTTTGGGGAATTGAATTAAAATAAGGCAAGTACGTAATAATAGTTGTTTATGTGAACATGAAAAGTCTAAAGTCAAGGTCTGTAAAAAACTCTTCATACAAATGAAGAGTTTTTTTATATACCAAAAAGGAAAATTTGCGAAGCTCAACTATGTGAAAAATACACCGATATTATTAAATACATACATTGGACATGGTACTTAACCTGGATTACTCTTTGCTTAACGTTCTTTATTTCTCATAAATACTAATCTGGTTCTTTAAGAATGAGAAGAGATGCTAAATAAGAACTATCGTACAAACCTTGAGGATCGAAAAAACAATAGCTTACCTCTTACCTCTTACCTCATGCCTCATGGCAGAAGTAAGAGGTAAGAGGTAAAGGTAAGATATTTATTAGACAAAAAAGTGTAAGGTACTCCTGCTTATAGGTATTTTACACTTTTTTTGTGCAAAAAACATAAATTTTGACATAAACACTCAATTAAAAAATTAATTATTTAGTTGACTACTTATTTAATAATTAGTATAATAATAAATAATATTAAGGAAATCTGATACATATATTAAGATGAATTTACTAAGTAAGATGCAAACAAAGTGAGAGGAGAGGGGATGATGAGTATTGATAAAAATGGATAGGTGTTATGCATTTAAATAATGAAAAATACGTTAAGACATTATACTAAATAATGGGGGTGGAATGATGACTGAACTCATCTTGTCCAGATTACAATTCGCGGTGGTCTCGTCTTATCATTTCTTATTCGTGCCATTGACCCTGGGGTTATCGGTTTTGGTTGCGATGATGGAGACTTGGTATGTGCGGACTGGAAATGAAACGTACAAAAAGATGACTAAGTTTTGGGGAAAGTTATTTCTTATTAACTTTGCCATGGGTGTTGTGACTGGGTTAGTTCAAGAATTTTTATTTGGAATGAACTGGTCCGAGTATTCCCGGTTTGTCGGGGATATCTTTGGAGCACCTTTGGCCGTTGAGGCCTTAGTAGCTTTCTTTATAGAATCGACATTCTTAGGTTTGTGGGTTTTTGGCTGGGATAAATTGCCTAAAAAGGTGCATGCCCTTACTATTTGGCTTGTGGCAATTGCCGCCAATGTGTCCGCACTCTGGATTTTGATTGCCAACTCCTTTATGCAAGAACCGGTCGGGTATATTTTACGTAACGGCCGGGCGGAAATGACCGATTTCATAGCCTTAATTACTAATCCACATGTTTTTTATCAGTTTCCGCATACCGTGTTGAGCGGATTTGTAACCGGGGCATTTTTTGTCATGGGAATTAGCGCTTACCATTTGTTGAAAAAGAACCATCTGGACGTTTTTCGGCGTTCGTTTTATATGGCTGTAATTTTCGGGTTAATCAGTGCCTTCGGAGTCGCAGGAGTAGGGCATTTACAGGCTATACATCTTGTGCAAGTGCAACCCATGAAAATGGCTGCCGCTGAGGCTCATTGGGAGACGGAAAATCCGGCTGGGTTATTATTATTCGCCTCCATCGATGAAAAAGGACAGAAAAACACCTCTGAGCTTAAAATTCCGGGCTTGTTAAGCTTCCTTTCATACAATAGTTTTACTGGGGAAGTAAAAGGAATTCATGAGCTTCAGGCTGCTGCAGTCCAGCAATATGGGCCAGGCAACTATGTTCCACAGGTAACTTCATTGTTCTGGAGTTTCCGGATTATGCTGTTGGCTGGAATGTGGTTATTGTTGATCCCGCTCCTCGGACTTTACTTCTATAAATCGAAGCGCTTAGAGCAAAAGACTTGGTTCTTGAAAATTGTACTCTGGACGATTCCCATACCCTATATTGCGAATACCGTGGGTTGGTATATGACTGAAGTTGGACGTATGCCTTGGATCGTTTATGGATTACAAAAAGTTGAGGCAGGTCTATCCACCTCAGTTTCGGCACTTTCCATACTGATCACCTTTATCGGTTTCACTCTGATTTATGCAGTTTTGGCGGTAGCGGACGTTTACCTCTTGCTTAAGTATATTAAGCAGGGTCCGGAAGAGGTTAGCACGGAAGATTCGCTGAAAAGTGGAATAAAGGGGGCGTCGTTGTGGACTTAAACATCCTCTGGTTCATACTCATAACCGTCTTGTTTGTTGGCTTCTTTTTTCTAGAAGGATTTGATTTTGGAGTAGGGATTCTGCTTCCTTTCCTAGGGAAAAATGATTCAGAACGTCGCGTGATCATCAATACCATCGGACCGGTCTGGGACGGGAATGAGGTCTGGATGATTACAGCAGGTGGGGCAATGTTTGCGGCTTTTCCTAATTGGTACGCGACTTTGTTTAGTGGTTTCTATCTCGCTTTGTTTCTGGTGTTGTTCGCTTTAATTATCCGTGGTGTTGCCTTTGAATTTCGCAGCAGTGACAGCGGTCCTCGATGGCGCAGGACATGGGATTGGATGATTTTCACAGGTAGTTTCCTGTCTGCTCTTCTTTGGGGTGTGGCCATGACGAACGTGGTTAAGGGAGTTCCGATTGATGCCAAAATGCAATATGTAGGAACCTTCTTTACCTTACTCAATCCTTATGCTATCGTTGGCGGTCTAACCACACTGCTGGTCTTCATGCTGCACGGTGCCTTGTATCTCAACTTAAAGACTATCGGTGAGATGGCTGAGCGGGCGTCGAAGACTGCCAAGAAGATTGCCTTAGTTGCCATCCCGGTTGTTCTCCTGTTTGCGGTATTAACCTATTTGCAAACAGATCTGTTTGCAAATCTGGGAGCTGGTATTACTTTGCTAGCAGCAGGGGTAACCCTTGTCGTTGCCTATGTTTTGATTCGTTCTAATAAGCCAGGCTGGGCTTTTATTTCGAATGGTTTGACAATTCTTTTGTTTACTGTTTCCTTATTTTGGGGACTCTTCCCACGAGTGATGGTTTCTAGTCTCAACCCAGAGTGGAGTCTAACCATCTATAATGCTTCATCAAGCCCGTACACTTTGAAAATCATGACGATAATCGCTTTAACTATGGTACCGATCGTTCTTCTGTACCAAGGGTGGACTTATTGGGTTTTCCGTAAACGTGTTACGGAAAAAAACCTTCACTATTAAGTTAGTTTCCTTTAGAATAAGGGGCAAGATACGTCTTGCCCTAAATTTTTTTGGTTTTCGATAATAGAAATTTGGTACCCGATCCCCTCCAGATCTAGCCAGAGGAAGTTTTTTAGATTGACAGTGTCTAAGATAAGAATTGCGTCTATGTGCACAGTCGACGACGACATGAAAGTTAAGAAACGTCCCACTGTGCATATCTTGCATAACTTGAGAGCAAGTCAAGTTATGCAAGATATGCAAGATATGCAAGTCGAGAACCGTCGTCAACTTGCGGACAAAAATGCAAGTTAGTGCAAGTTAGGAACCGTCCCCAACTTGCGTGTGATGCTAGGAGATGAATCAATGTTCGATAAGAGATTAGTTCGAGAGGGGAGACCCGTTTGGGGGTATCTGATGCTAACGGTTGGGCTGGGCATGGGGATTGCTTTGCTGGCTGTCGCTCAAGCTTGGTTTTTATCGCGGGTCGTTGCTGGGGTATTCATAGAAGGGGCTACCTTTAGCTCAGTCTGGACGTTTCTATTGATCATGCTCGGGATCATCGTGCTGCGAGCAGTTTTTCAATGGGTCAGTGAAATTAGCGCTCATGAAGCTGCTTTGCGCATCAAGACAAGTCTGCGTAAACGTTTAATGAGCCATATTGTCTCTTTAGGACCTGCGTATGCTCGGGGGGAAAGGACTGGAGAGTTAATCACAACGGTGGTGGATGGGATCGAATCTCTCGAGGAGTACTTTTCCAAGTACCTTCCTCAGTTACTTCTGGCTGCAGCAATACCCCTGCTTATTTTAGGATTTGTGTATCCCTTAGATTGGAAATCTGGCATAATACTTCTCATTACAGGACCGCTGATTCCCGTTTTTATGATTCTGATCGGAAAGCTGGCTGAGCAAAAATCGCTTCAACAGTGGCAAAGTCTAAGTTGGATGAGCGCCCATTTTTTAGATGTTTTACAGGGGATGGCGACTCTCAAAGTCTTTGGCAGGGCTAAAGACCAAACACGAGTGATTGAGAGAGTCAGTGATTCGTTTCGTAAAACCACACTAAGTGTATTGAGGATTGCCTTTTTGTCAGCACTAATGTTAGAGTTCTTAGCCACGATTAGCACAGCCATCGTTGCCGTAACCATTGGCTTAAGGCTAGTCTATGGTACTCTCTCTTTTTCTACGGGGCTATTTCTCTTGCTTTTGGCACCCGAATTTTACACTCCATTAAGAACACTCGGCATAAATTTTCACGCGGGGTTGTCTGGGATGAATGCGGCGGGTCGGATCTTTGAGATTCTGGATCTTCCGTTGATGAGTGGAGAGGAGCACCGTGATCAAACGTTATCCTCTGATTTTCACATATCCCTTCAAAATGTTAGCTTAACCTACCAAGCAGAAGCAGGAGATGCACCAGCCTTAAAAGGTATCAACCTATCTATATTTCCTGGTGAAAAGGTTGCTCTGGTCGGTCCTAGTGGTGCAGGAAAAACGTCGATTGCTCAGATTTTGCTTCGCTTTATAGAGCCTTCCACGGGGGATGTTTTTGTGAACGGACAATTACTCAAGACCACTTCGCTTAAAAATTGGCGAGAACAAATTGCCTACGTTTCCCAGACCCCCTATCTGTTTGCCGGGAGCATCGCGGAGAATATTCTCTTCGGCAGGCCCACAGCAACAATTGAAGAAGTTAGGAGTGCTGCTCATGAGGGGTCAGCCCATGAGTTCATTTTAGATCTTCCTGACGGTTATGAGACGCGTCTTGGAGAAGGAGGAACTCGCTTAAGTGGCGGACAGACCCAAAGAATTGCCATCTCTCGAGCTATACTGAAAGATGCTCCTTTACTCATTTTAGATGAAGCAACCTCTTCTTTGGACCCCGACAGTGAGTACGCAGTTCAGCAAGCCTTGAAGAGACTGATGCAGGGAAAGACCGCTTTAATCATTGCCCATAGGCTAAGTACTGTTCGTCAAGCGGATCGAATTCTGGTGTTAGAGGAAGGGCAGATTGTAGAACAGGGTAATCACGAGGAATTAATCAGAGAGCAAGGGCTCTATTGCCGACTGGTCTCAGAATATCGAGGGAAATCCATATGAAAAGTATGACTTGGTTAATTGCCTTGATGTTACCTTACTGGCGGAGAATTCTGCTGGCTTTGCTTTTAAGTACGCTTACGATCACGAGTCATATAGGCCTGATGGCGACGTCTGCCTATCTTCTAGCCCGAGCTGCCCTTCATCCCCCGATCTTAGATTTAATGGTAACTATCGTCGGAGTTCGATTTTTTGGACTCTCCCGGGCAGTCTTTCGTTACTTAGAACGCTATGTCTCCCATGACGTGACGTTTCGGGTCTTAAGCCAAATTCGCGTGAAGTTTTATCAAAGCTTAGAACCTCTCGCCCCGGCTCGGTTGTTAAACTTTCGGAGCGGAGACTTGCTCAGTCGGATTGTTGCGGACGTAGAAATCCAGCAAAACCTTTTTTTGCGAGTTTTTGCACCAACCTTTGTTGCGCTACTAGTTCTTTTGGGGTATGGACTTTTTGTAGCCCGTTATGATGTACGGTTTTCTTTCATACTTGCCGCCTGTTTTCTGGTAGCGGGGCTTGGGATACCGTGGGCAATAAAAGGTCTGAGTCAAGGAGTAGGGCATCAGTTAGTCGATCTAAAAGCAGAGCTGAATACACAAGTTGCCGATAGCCTTTTGGGAATTACGGAATTAGTGGCCTATGGTCAAGACCAAGCGCATTTGGCTAAAATACAGCGAACAGAGAAGCAATTGATGGATCAACAGCGCCGAATTGCCTGGCTTACTGCACTTTCTTCTGCCCTAACGGGGATGATCGCCAATCTAGGTCTGTGGCTCGTCCTTGTTCTCGGGATAATACTCGTGGAAAAAGGTAAGTTGAACGGAGTGAACTTAGGGATGTTAGCTCTGGGGACCTTCAGCAGTTTTGAAGCCCTATATCCTTTGGCCCTTGTCCCTCATCATCTGGAACAAAACCGTACCGCTGCGGATCGCTTGCTGGAGTTGATCGAGACTGAACCAGCCATACCAGAGGATGGCACAGATTCTCCCCAACCGAAGGAATTGGATATTTCCTTCCAAGACGTAAGCTTTAGGTATGACCAAGACGAACCATGGGTTTTAAATCGTCTGACGTTTCGGATTCCCCAACAAGGTAAGGTAGCGATTGTTGGACAGAGTGGCGCTGGCAAAACTAGTATCGTGAACCTGCTTCTTCGTTTTTGGGAATACGACGAGGGGAGAATTGACTTGGGTGGGTATTCTATACGGGAGTACCCTCAGGAGGGTGCTCGAGGTTTCTTGGGAGTCGTGACCCAGCGAACCCATATTTTTAATGCAACGTTTCGAGAAAATCTCCTCTTGGCGAAACCCGAGGCTACGGATGCAGAACTAATTGGAGCAGCTCAGCAGGCTAAGCTGCATGATTTTATCCTGTCAACGCCCCAAGGGTATAACAGTCTTGTTGGGGAAGGGGGATTTAAATTATCAGGGGGACAGAGACAGCGTTTGGCCATTGCTCGAGTGTTGTTAAAAAACGCCCCTATCTTAATACTCGATGAAGCCATGGCTGGACTTGATCCTTTGACCGAACGAGAAGTCATGAATGAAATCTATCAACTCATGGAGGGACGCACCACATTAGTGATAACGCATCACCTTCCCGGATTAGAGAAAATGGATGAGATTCTCGTACTCGACAAGGGGCAGATCGTTGAACGGGGAAAGCATGAAGAGCTACTCCGACACAATGGGATCTATCTTAAGATGTGGGAGACGGCAACGATCTTTAATTAGGTTCTATATGTTCCTAGCAATCTTATAGATAGTGTGTAGACCCGATCAAGCAATTCTTCAATCGATTTTTGATTGTATTAGTTTTCGCTCTCCATTCCTTGTTCCAAGATTAAGTCTGCTTCATTACCAGGAAGTGTTTGAACATTTTTTAGCTTTCGTACAATCGTCCGTGACTTTCTAGTTGCAGTATCGATGGTGTTACTTGCTTCTTGGAGTTTTTTCTGCGTTTTCTCCAGTACTTCTACAAACTTGCCAAATTCTGTTTTAACGGCGCTCAGTAAGTTCCAAACTTCACTGGAGCGCTTTTCTATTGCCAAGGTTCTAAAGCCCATTTGGAGACTATTTAAAAGTGCCGCCAATGTAGTTGGCCCGGTAATCACAATTTTATACTCCCGTTGGAGAATTTCACAAAGACCAGGACGGCGCAGCACTTCAGCATATAATCCTTCGACAGGTAAGAATAAGATACCAAAATCAGTCGTGTTAGGGGGATCAAGATACTTATCACGGATGGTTTTCCCCTCTAGTTTGATTCGTTGTTCTAAGGCTTTACCCAGTTCTTCGATCCGTGGCAGATTAGCTTGGTCTTGTGCTTCGACTAAGCGTTCATAATCCTCCATTGGAAATTTGGCATCGATGGGAAGCCAAATTATATTGTCCTGTCCGTCCCTAGCGGGAAGTTTGATAGCAAACTCGACACGATCGTTGCTGCCAATTTTAGTGATGACATTCGAGGAGTACTGTTCGGGTGTGAGAATTTGGTCCAATAAGTTGCCTAGTTGAATTTCCCCCCACATACCCCGCGTTTTTACATTGGTTAGTACTTTTTTTAAGTCGCCGACTCCAGATGCTAGGGTTTGCATTTCTCCAAGCCCTTTGTGCACAGCCTCCAAGCGATCACTGACCAGTTTAAAAGATTCTCCAAGGCGTTGTTCAAGTGTAGCACTGAGCTTTTCGTCCACAGTGGAGCGCATTTGGTCTAATTTCTGACTGTTATCCTGTTGAAGGAGTAGCAGGCGTTCTTCAACCGTTTTGCGCAGGTGTTCTAATTTTTGTTCATTCGTTTTGGTTAAAGATCCTAACTGAGTTGCGAAAATATCTA
>NZ_JUEE01000139.1:0-6080 GCF_000802135.1 Desulfosporosinus sp. BICA1-9 | reverse complement strand
ATCCCTAACTTGAAGGGAGGTGAATAGAGTGGGTATCAAGCAAGCCAAACGTGAAAGCGATCCATCAAAGAGTACGAAGAAAAATTACGATGTTCTCGTCTCGAAGATCCCCTTGAGGCTTAAGTTGGAGCAACATGATCTCGTGGATCGCCTCCGGAAGGAGTCAGCTCGTCTCTGGAATGACATCTTGGATATTCATTGGTGGCTTTGGAGTTCGTATCGAGTCTGGAGTTCCGAGAGCCAAATGAAGAAGCTCTTTAATGCGAAAACGCATAAACTTCATGCCCAGACGATCCAAGCGACGATTGAACTTCATCAAGAAACGTGCGATCGGACCCGGGAGCAACGAGCTCAAGGAAACCTCGATTGGAAATACCCTTGGCGATATAAACAGTTTTTCTCGGTTAACTATAAGAAAATTGCTCTACGTCACCTAGAAAAAACCGATTCCATTGTCTTTTCGAATGGCCGAAATGAAGAGCCTTTGGTGATTAAACGACCGAAACATATTTCCTTTAATTCCATCCACTCAGCCGAAATCGTTTGGACATACAATCAGTATTGGCTTCACCTAGCCATCGAGAAACCGAAGATAGTCAACGTTACAGACTCCGGCATAGCCGGGGCTGATCCAGGGGAGATCCACGCGTTAACTCTAACGGATGGCAAAGAACATCTTATTCTCACCGCGCGAGAACTTCGGTCGTTGTATCGATCGAGAAATAAAGTCTTAGCTCAGCTTTCGAAAAAACTATCCAAAAAGCGTAAAGGGTCTAAGGCCTACTGGAAACTGGTTCGTAGGAAACAAAATTTCTTAGCTCAGATGTCCAGGAAGATTGACTATGTCTTGCATTGTCTCTCCAAAATGGCCCTTGATTGGTGTGTCGAACGTGGTATTAAGAAACTCTACTTAGGGAACCCTGACGGGGTTCAAAAAAGCTCGCGTAACAAGCGTTCACGTAAGGTGAATCAAAAGCTTTCGAATTGGCCGTTCGGTGAACTCCGAAAAATGCTCGAGTATAAAGCGAAACGACAGGGGGTCATCCTTGAGAGAATCAATGAGGCCTATACCACGGGAACCTGCCCTGTCTGTGGAACGTTCACTAAACAATCTTCAAGAAACTATGGTTGCCCAGCGTGTAAAGCAACAGGTCATCGAGATGTTGTCGGAGCGTCCAATATTCGAGATAAAGGCATAAATGGAGAGATCACCAAAGGCCGAGAAATGCCCAAGTATCAAGAAACAAAGTATCGTCGAGTCGAAGTGTGTCCACATCTTCGACAGTGGCGTAGTGCCCATGACCGGGCCGCGTGATGGTGTTAAGCCCATCACGTGATGAACTGGAGTGAACGTAAGACCTAGAGGCTCCGGCTGAAGGGCGGTTCTCAATGAAGGTTTAGAATCCCCCTCCTCTTAGCATGTGGCGTAGGTGGGGGAGTGTTCAAGAAAAACCAAAATGAGGTGGAGCCTTGCCAGAAACTTCAGAACCGACTTACCCTTTGAATCCTTTATGGACGAAGAAGTTCCTGCTTTTAATAGCTGCAAACTTTTCCGTCTATATTAGTTTCTATATGTTGATTCCCTCACTGCCCATCTATATTAAAGAGATAACTGGAAAGGAAGCCTTCTCCGGTTCGGCGATGGGAATATTCTTCCTAGCCGCTGTGCTTTTTCGTCCCTTTGCTGGACGTAATACTGATAATCTGCAACGCAAAGGCGTTTTTTTATTTGGTTTAGCCATCTTCTTTGTTAGCGCTTTGGCTCTCATCTGGACACCCACGCTATTAACCCTTTTGTTGGCTCGCTTTGTTCAAGGTTTTGGCTGGGCCTATTGCAACACTGCAGCTGGCACGTTGGCCAGCGATATTATTCCTAAACCTCGCTTTGCAGAGGGGATGGGATATTACGGTTTTTCTTTAAGCGTAGCCATGGGGATTGGCCCAGCATTGGGCCTCTATCTGATGCAGGGTTACAATTTCCAACTGATGTTTTATGTTTGTGCCGGGTTCGTGCTATTATCTTTTTTATTAGCAATTTTCATAAAACATAATAATAGCCGTTCGCCGGAAAAAAACCAGAACAAGCCCCAGAACAAGCCCCAGAACAAGCCCGCTGCAGTAGTAAAAACAGTGCTCTTAGAAAAGAAGGCCTTGCGTCCTTCCCTAGTGATATTCTTCCTTTCAATCAACTACGCCGCCATTATCTCCTTCTTGGCTCTATACGGCCAATTTCGTCAAGTGCCTGATATCGGGATTTTTTTCTTAGTGTACGCCATTAGTATTACCATTTCTCGACCTCTATTCGGTCGTTTAGCCGATCGTAAGGGATACGACATCGTTATAGTACCTGGGTTAATACTTTGTTCACTCACTCTGGTGATTCTTTATGTAGCTCAAACCCTGCCGGTCTTTATTTTAGCAGGTATAATTTATGGAATAGGCTTCGGTGCAGTCCAGCCAACGACACATGCCCTTTCTGTTTTGTATGTGCCGCTGGAGCGACGTGGAGCCGCTACCGCCACTTATTTCATGTTTTTAGATTTGGGTCTAGCTCTTGGCTCCATCTTATGGGGTGTTGTGGCTAAAGCAGTCGGATACGATGTCATGTACCTATTAGTAATCCTACCGACATTGGTTTCTCTACTCGTGTACCTGCTTTTTGCCCGCAAAAGCAAAATGCAGCAGGGGAATTTTGGTGGTTTAATTGAAGAAAATAAATCTACCTAAGGTGTACTCTGGGTTAATTACGAAAGACAAGCGTTCTTTTGAACGCTTGTTTTGTTTTATTTTTTCGGTATTTCATCTTTGGTGCGCCACCCAGGGATCGAACCAGGGACCTGCCGATTAAGAGTTTGACGACGTATATATTAACTAGAATGGTCTAACCTCAAAAAGCCTTATGTAGCAAGGATTACAAGTTTTTAAGAACTTACTGGCTTTCATCTAAAATCAGATAAAATCATCGTCGTAGGTGTACGGTAGGTGTATTTTATATGAGTGCAAAAGGAGACCTGAAAACTCAGCTCTCCTTTATTTTATACCAAGATAGGCTATTTACTTTCGTCCCTGTGCGCTTACATTTGCCTATGTGGATGGGTCAAGCATGGAGCTGATTTCATCAGCAATCAGAAGCTTAGGTTGCATGACAAGGCTTCGTGCAAGCGCTACCCGCTACCTTTGCCTCTTAAAGACCCTTTTTCTTTATGGTAAATATTTGTTGGCCTAATAAATTTCATTATTCCTAAGCAAAAATTTAATATTCATCTGTGATTTAATTTAGTATATTTTTCATTATAATTTTTATAGCATCTTACGAGTCATGGACAATTGGTTTAATCTTTCTACGTTTTTCAACCGTAAAGCAATCAATAATATTACTATCTATATCAAAAACCTTAAAAGATAGTATGCGGTCATAAACATCTACTACAACATAATGATAAATACCAAGGGGTCCGGTTAAGTTATTTCTGGTATCTGTGACATATCCATAAATATTTGCCCCTGCACCACCTGTAGTTATTTGTATAATATCATTTTTAAAAGTAGTATTAAATGCACCATTTATTACTCGCCTGCTGTAAATATGCTCATGTCCATTAAATAATGCTGTGACATTATATTTATCCAATATATCCCATAATAAATACCTTTCTATTGGATCTTGATCAAGGCAATCCCCAAAATGATGGCTAACAGGGAAAGCAGGTACGTGAAACATAACAAAATTGTACTTTTTATCACTGCTTTTTAATTTATCTTCCAACCAGTTTCTTTGCTTTTCTTCAATAACATAACCCTCATTTTTTATTGAACCTTCATTAGGAACATATTGGTAGTAATTTTTATTTTCTCTATTGGAATTTAAAATGATAAATCGTGAATTGCCATAATCAATATAATATACTGTTCTTCCATACCCCGGTAACTGTCCATCAGGTAAATAATCAAAAACATCATTGAAAGCTTCTTCATTTCTTTCATGATTTCCAATACAATTATAGAATCTGTTAATTGGATAATATTTTTCAACTATCTCCTTCCACTCTTCTAATGCCTTTTTGTTTGCCTCATAGCTTGAACTATGCTCATTCGCCATATCGCCACTAAATAAGAAAAACCCTGGCTGTATAGCAAATCTCTTTATTGTTCTTAAAATTTGTGCAAAGACAGCTTTGTTAACTCCTTCGTAATAACCTCTGCTATCACCAAATACAATGAACCTAAAGTTAATCTTTGAATCAGCATACTTTATATCTTCCATATAACCAACCCCTTTGAATTTTATATTGCTATATTATGGAAAAAATATTTGTTTGACATTAAATTCAGCGTAGAGATCTTGTTTTATGGATCAGTTCTAACATATTGTTTCTTAACGGCGAAAATGAACTATCCACTTCCTTATGGTAAAAATTCCATTACCTCAGTTTAGACCTGATTTTTATGACGGTTTGGAGAGTTCGAACCGTAGTTTCAGTTTTGAGTAATGATATCACCATGTGTAACCTTACACATGGTTGTGACTAACAAGGGAAACAGAGGATTAAGATATCCACACAATTACACAATGTTTTCTAGTAAGGTAAACAAGAACTTACCGACATGTACATTATTACACAATGTGTTTTTTAAAGAGTCCAACAGAGCTTACCGGGCACGTGTAGAACGTGGTTCGGCTCGATAGAAAACATCACTAGATGATGCAGAAGAACTCACATTAATTCTAACCCAATCGAAAAATATAACTACGATTTCGCCATAACAGTACGGACACTCTTCGTAGCGTCGGGGGTTATGGCGGGTTGAACAGGGGCGGGGGATCTGCGGATGTGGAGTATGAATACATTCAGTTATCTGATTCCATAGTACTTCCCTGTTTAGTAAGGGAAGTCAATTTCTCAATAAGTCTGGCTCTCATAGACTCAATCTCGATTGGTCCACCTTCCTTACCCGTGAATTCAACACGCTCACGCTTACCCCAACGTTCAGGATACCGCCGCTCAAGAAATGCTTGTGCCGCCCTCCAATCTTGAGGCATCTGTTTATGCCAAAGTTCCACTGCCCTAATTTCTGCCTGAGCCTCCGCTGCCTTTATAGCATTGAAAAAATTGAAATATTCACCTTTCTTGTCTTCCTCTCCTTGTCTCATCCAATGTCGAAAGGTGGTACAGGAAATGCTCGGCCATGCGAGCATCGTTCTAACACTTGACGCATACAGCCACGTACTGCCGGAGATAAAACAGGCCGCTGCTGCCAAATTAGACTTTTTATTTCAAGAAAAAAAGCCCTCCGTTAAGGAAGGACTTTAAGAAGAAAATGTAATTACTCAACCGTCAAAATTGGTACTTTTGGCGGTTGTTTTTATGCTTTTTTCTGTGGTAGGTGTACAGTAGGTGTATTTTATACTTTTACTGGAAACCTTAAAACCCTGAAAACCTTGATATAATTGGTGCGCCACCCAGGGATCGAACCAGGGACCTGCCGATTAAGAGTCGGATGCTCTACCAGCTGAGCTAGTGGCGCAACTTTATATACAATATTACAGTAATAAAAATTATTTAGCAAGGTTTATAATTATCTAGCAGAGCTGAAGCATGATATTTTTCGCAGTCAATTATTTTTCAATATTATACCAATTAGATGAATCGCTTAAGAAACTATGACTCATTAGCAAAGTTATACCTTAGTCTCACATCACTTTATGAAGACTGATCTGCCTAGAAACTAAATTATCTCACCACAAACAAACCCTAAAGGGGGCCATTAATTATTTTTGAAATTGTCATCCAAACGTTGGATGATTCTAACTTACCAATCTCCACTGGTAATTATTATCGATAACAATTGACGCTATACGGGTTAGATCCAGAACATCCGCTGTACATGCTTTAAAAATAAACTCTAACAAGCCATTGATCCCGAGTACGGCTACTTTTTTCTCTAGAAGCTCACTATGTACTAGCAAAACATTCATAAATCGACCGATTTGCATAAGGTGATGAAATCCTACCATGGCATTCCAATTGTAGGAAAAGCAGTGCTCATATTGATATCCTTGATGTTTCATAACCAAAAAG